>JAPLUF010000023.1 GCA_026397755.1 Verrucomicrobiota bacterium | reverse complement strand
GGCCTCCGCTCGCTGAGTAGGCTCTGGGGAGGATTAGCTTTCGCGCTTTGCGCGAGGGGGTTGAGTGTTCGCCTCCAAGGCTCGCTCCGGCCTGACACCGCTCCGCTGCGGTTTTGGTGGGCTCCGCAGTATCAGGGCTCCGCGGTATCAGGCCTCCGCTCGCTGAGTAGGCTCTGGGGAGGATTAGCTTTCGCGCTTTGCGCGAGGGGGTTGAGTGTTCGCCTCCAAGGCTCGCTCCGGCCTGACACCGCTCCGCTGCGGTTTTGGTGGGCTCCGTTCGCTGAGGAGGCTCGCTCCGGTCCGTTCCCGCTGCCGCTTGGGGTACCCTGTGTTTGTGGGTTGGGTTGGCTTTGTGGCGGGTATCGGTTTGAATTGGCGCGAGATGAATTTGAGTCTGACACCGGCGGATTTGGGTTTTCGGATGCCCGCTGAATGGGAAACACACTCGGGAACTTGGCTGACTTGGCCACGTCCAGAGGGGATTAGTTTTCCGGACAAGTATGATGCGGTTCCCGATGTGTACGCGGAGTTGATACGGGCTCTGGTGCAGGTGGAGTCTGTTCATATCAATGTTTGGAATGCCGAGAAGGAGGATTGGGTTCGGGGGCTCCTCTCCGATCGAAAAACCCCGATGGATCGGGTTTCATTCCACCATTTCCCCGCCTATGAACCTTGGTGCCGGGACCATGGTCCTATCTTTCTGGTGCGTGATTGCGCCGGGATCCGCGAGCGCGCTGTGGTGGATTGGGACTACAATGCTTGGGGCGGTAAGTACCCTCCTTACGATCTCGATGATGCGGTGCCTCGCCATGTGGCAGCGCTGCGGGGGCTGCCGCTCTACTCGCCAGGCATGATTCTCGAGGGGGGATCGATCGAGGTGAATGGTGCCGGAACCTTGATGACGACTGAGGCTTGCCTGCTGAATCCGAATCGGAATCCGACATTGAATCGGAAGCAAATTGAAGAGCAGCTGCGGGATTATTTGGGGGTGCGCCATATTCTTTGGCTGGGCGATGGAATCGTGGGCGATGACACCGACGGGCATATCGATGATATCGCTCGGTTCACGGATTCGCGGACCGTGGTCACTGTGGTCGAGGAGGATTCTTCCGACGCCAATTACGGTCTCCTGCAAGAGAACTTGCACCGTCTGCGGTCGATGAAGGATCAGGACGGAAATGCGCTGCGCATCGTGGAATTGCCCATGCCGGGCGTGGTGGAATATGACGGCCAGCGTCTCCCGGCTAGCTATGCAAATTTCTATATCGCCAACCGTTGCGTGCTGGTGCCGACCTTCCGGCATGCTAATGACGCAAGGGCTCTGGAGATCCTTCGCTCTTTATTTTCAGGGCGGGAGGTCATCGGGATCGATTCGACGGAATTGATCTGGGGGTTGGGATCCTTCCACTGCATTTCTCAGCAGGAACCTGCTGGAGGGCCGTTGCCGCTGGAGTGAGCATCCTTCAATCCGTACTAAGCCCGTCAGCACCGATCAGTTGGATCCTTCAGCCTACAGATCCGGTATTGATGGATACCGGTTGGTGCCACACTCCCGGTTGTCGCGATTGACCCGCGCCCAATCAGAGTTCTTCAATGAGGGATGCGTTCCAGTGCGGTTGGATGCCGGTGGATTTTGATCCTCTTGGCGGGGGCTCTTCGCGTTTCGGCGGTGTATTTTCCACCTCCCGATGCCGAGGGCGGCTGGCGATGTGCCACCAATGGTCAGTCCGTGATTCGTCGTCGCGCAGGCCTGGATGCCCGTCGGTTGGATCACGCTTGGGAATACAACCAACGCTGTTCCCAGAACGCCGGGCTCTTGGTTGTTCGTCACGGTTGGCTGGCCTTGGAACGTTATGTGGGACGGGCTAATCGGGAGGCACGTCCGGACATGGCTTCGACAGGCAAGGCTTACACCAGCATCGCCTGCGGAATGCTCCTTGAAGAATTTTCCGACCGATTTCCCGCGGGTCTCGAAACTCGTGTGTTTACTCCGGAGTTCTTGCCGGAGGCGTTTTCAACGGAGGGTCGTTTGGATGATCCCCGTCGCGCGGACATCACACTCGGTCATTTGTTGTGCATGAGCGGGGGCTACACCGGTGAGGGAGGGGCTCCGACAGCGGTGGTGATGGGACGATCGTTTCCTCTGAAATCCGTCCCGGGACAAGACCTCCGAGATTTGGACGGATCCTCGCTCCGTTGCGCGATGTGGACCAACGCAGGCAGCGGTTATTCCTATTCGTCCCCTGAGCCGCACATCGCCTCTATGGTGCTGCGGCGGGTCAGTGGCATGGATTTGAGGGAGTACATCGATGTGCGCTTGGCGAAGCCTATGGGATGGGGTGCCTGGAACTACTGCCTCTACCGCGGTG
Source organism: Verrucomicrobiota bacterium (assembly GCA_026397755.1). Classification (GTDB taxonomy): domain Bacteria; phylum Verrucomicrobiota; class Verrucomicrobiia; order Limisphaerales; family UBA9464; genus SXXZ01. The sequence continues at coordinate 10,957 of JAPLUF010000023.1, read as the reverse complement.
GCATCACGCTGCCCCATGCCAATGGCGCGGGCAGCATCGCGGTGGCTGCTACCGATGCCCTGCGTTTTGGCTATTGTTTGTTGCAGAACGGACGTTGGGGCCGCCGGCAATTGGTGCCATCCAACTACATTGCTCAATGCCGCCAGATGTCCCGGTTCAATCCGCACAGTCCATACAGCTTGATGTTCGAGCACAATGCCGATGGGCACGTCGCCGGTGCCCCCAGGGATGCTTTCTGGAAATCGGGAGCTGGCGGCTTCGCTCTCATTGTTGTGCCCTCGCTCGATTTGGTGATCTACAAGATGGGCGGAAATCATGGGCAATATGATCCGGCGCTGACCCGGGTTCCGCAGCCTCCCGGTGGCAAGGAACGGGACGATTGGAAGCCTCTCCAAAGCACTCCGTTCCAGGAACCCAGCAATGGCGGGGACGGCGGCATTCGGCGCGTCCTGGAAATGGTCTGTGCTGCGACCGTTGATTGATGCCTGGGGATTGTATTAGGCCACTTTTGATGAGCCTAGGCCGGACCTATTGCGTTCAGTGATGCGTGCCAGATGGGTTTTCTGTGGCGAGAACTGCGCCGTGCGGTGGGCACGCACTGTGGAAAGACCCAAGGCGCTTGGAGGTCTCGCCGGCCGCTCAACCGGTATCTTGCCAGAGAGTCCCTGCGACTTGGTTGACGAGCGACCGAAGCGAGTGGATCCAAATTCAGCGACGCGGAGCGCTGCGTGGCACCGTCGAGGCCGGGTAAGCGGGGTAAGCCGGGTATGCCGGCACCGCAGACCGCTGGAGCAGTGGGGTAGCGGCCGCGACTCCGGGGCGAACCATCGGAGCGGGCATCGATGCAATGCCTCGGTTTGCTGGGGCGCTGTTTGGGGACGCACCGGGCACTATGGCCAGTGCCGGGTTCACCGGATTCAATGGCACTCCACCCGCCGCAAAGAATTGTGATGCTGTCTGACCGTGGACCACGGTTGGAGTGCGTCGAGTGACGCCGCGGATTCCTTGCGCCACTGTCACGGAGGCAGCGCAATAAGACAGGGCCATCCACCAAAGAACTCTCATCTCCGTTGGCTACGCTCCAACGGCGGGAATGCAAGGAGTTTATCCTCCCTGGATCATGTCATTGACCCTCCGCTGCTCGTACCCTGAACGATGCAGCCTGAAGCCGAGGTTCGGATTGTGATACTCAGGGCAGCAATCGGCGGACGGCGTCGAAGACATCTTTCACGGGTACCCCGGCCATGGCCGCGACCCCCTTGCAAGATTCGTACTCGGGTGCTGCTTGGACGACTTTTCCATTTAGCAACCCTCGTTTGACCTGCACGGTTCCGAACGGCGTTTTCACCGCGATGTGGTCGCGTTGCAATTTGCGACGTTGAGCCACGGTTCGTCGGACGCCGAATGCCGAAGTTTCCAGCAGCAGGAACTCGGTGAATGAGTCGGCGTCGTCGGGTTCACACAGCAGGGTCAGGAGGATCCCAGGTCGACCCTTCTTCATCTGAATCGGTGTGTGGAAGGCATCGAGCGCTCCGAGCCTCAGGGCTTTGTCTAACACGTGCCCGAGGATCTCTCCGGAAATGTCATCCAAGTTGGTCTCTAAAACGGCCACCTGGTCGGTCAACCAATCTTGCGTGGGAGAACCGTCAGTGCTTTCGCTCAGGATGGCCCTCAAGACATTGGGCCGGGTCTTGTTGTTGCGGGTCCCCAGTCCGTACCCGATGCGTTGGGCCTTGAGTGAGTCCATGGGGCCGAAGGATTCTACAAACTCTGCCAAGAGGGCGGCTCCGGTCGGAGTGACCAATTCATGGGGTTCTTCGCACTGGGTCACTCCGATACCCCGCGCTCCGAGTATTTCCAGAGTCGCCGTGGTGGGGATGGGAAATCGCCCATGGGCGCAGTTCACAAAGCCGGTGCCTTCGACGACCAGGGCGCTGGTGACGCGGGGATGGCCCAGCAGTTCGAGACAGATCGCGGCCCCGACGATGTCTATGATGGAATCCACTGCTCCCACTTCATGGAAATGGACCGATTCAGGCGGCAGTCCGTGTACCTTGCCCTCGGCCACGGCGACGCGGTGAAACACGGCTATCGATCTAGATTTGACCCAGTCGGATAAGGTGCTGCCCTCGATCAACCCACGGATCAATGCAAAGGTGCGGTCCTCGCTATGCCCAGGCTCGTGCCCATGTTCGTGCCTATGTTCGTGCCCATGTTCGTGCCCATGTTCGTGCCCATGTTCGTGCCCACAGGCTTCGCCCTCGAGGTGTACGTCAAACTTTACTCCCTCGATCGACGACTTGTGCTTCCGGGCGGCATGGATGTGATACCCACCAAGGCCGAGCTTGCGGAGTTCTCGGTCGAGGTCTCGAAATTCCACGCCGAGGTCGAGCATGGCTCCGATAAACATGTCACCACTGATTCCGCTGAAAATGTCCAGATACAGGCTACGCATCGCGTGGCGATGCTGCCTGTTGAACCGAACAGAATCAGGCAATAAAACGAGAAGAAGTGGGTGGGATTTAGCCAGTGAACGCGGAGCGGCTATTTCGTCGGACCACCGGCCGCACCCATTGAGGCGAAGAGTTGCCGGCGTTCTGAAACTGAGACTTCACGCCACTGGCCCGAGGGCAAGGGCCCGAGCTCGAATGAGCCAATGCTCATCCGAACCAGCCGAAGCGTGGGATGACCCACGGCCGCGGTCATTCTGCGCACCTGACGGTTTTTGCCTTCGCTCAGTTCGAGGGCAATCCAACAGTCCGGCACCGTTTTTCGAAATCGGATCGGTGGATTTCTGGGAGCCATGACCGGTTGGGGATCCAGCCTCTTGGCACGTGCTGGTCGGGTGTGGTGGCCTTGGATTAATAGACCGTTCTCCAACGCCCGAAGAGCGGCTTCCTCGGGGATTCTCTCGACTTGCACCCAGTAGGTCCGTCGGTGGCCCGCTTCGGGATCCAAGAGTTGGTGATTCAGTCCCGATTCGTCACTGAGTAGCAGTAGTCCCTCCGAGTCGGCATCCAACCGTCCCAATGGATAAACCCTTGGTGGAAAACCAAACTCGGCCAGCGTTCGATTGGGTGAACCGTCGGCGGTGAACTGCGATAACACCCCGTAGGGCTTGTTGAAGACGATGAGGCTCAAGGGCGCCTCCAGCCTCCCTCGTTTTTGTTGCGCCCGGTGATCCAGTTCTTGATCCACATCACGGCTCCCACCACCGCTGCGGCCACAACTTTCCAAGCCTTCTTGATGAACAAGATGAGCGGTGCGAAAAGACCAAATTTGGCGGCTGCGGCGGCAGCCCCCCCGAGAACTAGGGCACCGAGTCCATACTGAGCAATACGGTCGCCCTGGCGGTATTCGGCGTAGGATTCGCCGCTGCTGTACTGGTGACTGCGGAGAATTTCTCGGAACAGCGGCAGCGTGGCATCCACATGGGTGCGGTCTTCAATGAGGGTGACTTTGGTGACGCCCTTGCGTCCCAAGAGGCGGACGTTGTAGTTCACAAACTTCTCGCCGCCGCTTTCTGCCTCCACGCTCCATTCCAGATTCTTGGTAATGTCATTGTAGTTGGGGGCCACGTGCCAGCCAACGATGCGAATCGGTGGAGTGCCCCGCTCTTGGCGGGCTTCGTTCATCGACTCGCTGCCTTGTCTGTAAGATGCGATGAGTTTGTCGGCATCGAGTTCTTTTTTCTCATCATCCTTCACATAGCCGATCTCCTCGAACTCCAAAATCACCCACCATTCGTCCTGAGTGTGCATCAGGAGGCCGGTTTCTTGACCGCTGGGCCGGTTGCCGGTTTTTTTCAAAAATTCCTGGGCCCCTTTTGCCTCAAGGAATCGAAAGCCTTTGGGAATCTTCAACGTGGCGCGTCCGGTCAAACTCACGTTGGTCGGTCCCTGGATCCATGACAGACGATCCATGGGTGAGTTCTTGCCCATGGACAATTTCTCGCCTTTTTCTTCGGCTCGAAGTGACAGGCAGAACAGGCAGAGAACCATCCAATGAATGGATCGATGGAGGAAGGGTTGCAGATTCATCACGAAGGATTGGGAACGATGAGGTAAATCGGAATCCAAGGGACAGAGAGTATTCAAGGGTGGCAGGCACAGGATCCGCCGCAGGACTGGGGGGCGGGGACGCCGCCGGCACCACTTTCGCCGCCGACTTCACCCTTCAGCATCAGGTATCCCCCGGAGATGACTCTACGGACCGGTTTGCCGGATTCTGGATCGCGGATCAGAGCGTTGTCGTTCATGGACTGCTTCACCTCGAAGCGTCGCACCGCTTCGTCAGGCACTGTTGGAATGGTCTCGTACTGATAGAGAGGCATGGCAGATGGAAATTGAGCGCAAGACTGGCCTGAGGGCAACCCGAAGAGAGGGATTGCCAAGATTCAAGTGGGTGCGCCGTGTCGGATATTGGGACACGTCCAGAGTAGTCCGTTGTCGAACGGTTGCTTCAGGCTTCGGCATTACCCAGTTCCGGCAAGGCATTCGTGCTGTCGGCGAAACGCTCCGCGCGGACTCCCATGCGACGCATCAATCCCAAGTGCAGGTTGGCCATGGGGCTATCCTTGGAGAACACCAGATGCCGGCCTGGGTTGAGGGTTCCGCCGCCCCGTCCAGCCAATACCAAGGGCAGATTACGGGGATTGTGGCCATTTCCATCGCGCATGCCGGCTCCGAACAAAATCATGGATTGGTCGAGCACCGAACCGGTGCCTTCGTTCATGGAACGCAAGCGACCCAGGAAGTATGCATATTGTTCGATATGCCACCGGGTGATGCGTTCGTAGGGAGCGAGCTTCTCCGGGCGATTTTCGTGGTGGCTGTACTCGTGGTGACCGCCTTTGACGCCGTCCAGGAAGGAGAAGTTTCGGCCAGACACGGCATTGCCGAACATGAAGGTGCTGACCCGGGTGGAGTCGGTCCAGAAGGCCAGTGCCATGATATCGAGCATCAGGCGAACCTGCTCGGTGTGGTCAATGCCCCGTTGGCTGGCTTGAGCCGGATCGGAGTACACATCGATGCGCTGACCTAAGCGTTGGATCTCGGCCCGTGCGGCAGGGTCTTCCATGTAATCGCCCATCGCCCGGCGTTTGGCCCATTCAATCCGGTGTTCTACCGATCGGACGCTCTCAAAATATTCCGTGAGTTTCTGCTGGTCTGCCTTGCCTAGCTGTTGCTTCAACCGTTGCGCGTCGCCGGCGACGAGGTCCAAGACGCTGGAGTTGTCTCCGAAGCGGGAGGCGGGCAACCCGCTGGCGTTGCGGAAGAGTCGGTCGAAGGCCCGACGTGGATTGATCTCCTTGGCGCAGGGAGTCGTCGGAGTTGCCCAGCTAATGTGTGATCCGTAGAGGCGCGTGAAACCGACATTGGTATCAACACCGGTAGTGATGGGTTCGATGCCCAGTTCCAGCGAAGGCAAGGGAGTGAGGTGGCCGACCTGCCGGGCCATCCATTGATCCATCGAGGTGTTGCCGGAGCACAGGTCAGCGCCGGTGGTCCGGGTGATGGTCGTGCTGGTGAGAAACCCGCCGGTTTTGACGTAATGGCCGTCACCGGTGTTGGTGGCCGCATTCCACAATTGGGTCAGTACGAGCAATTCGGACTGATGGGCTTGAAGCGGAGACAGAATGGGCGACAACTGGAACGTCGAGCCCTCGCCCTCGGGGGTCCAACGATCGGGTCGCGTACCATTGGGCATGTACAGGCAGGCAAAACGTCGTGGTTTGGCACCTGCATCCGCCTCAGTTGGAGAGGATGTCTGGGTGGCAGCCATGGCCTCCAACCAAGGCAGCGCCATAGCGGCACCCATTCCGCGGAGAAGGGTCCTGCGAGACAACGTTCCGAACGGCATGACGTGGAGTATACGGTTAGAGTTCAACGGACGAAAGCCATGTTCATACCGTGGCGTTTGCGACCCGCTGAAGGGGGGTGATAAAAAAGGGAACCCGTCGCTGGAGTTGCGAGAATACGGTTTTAAAAAGTATAGGAAATTCCAGCCATGAGGCTCAGGTCATTGCCACGGCGACCCGGAGCCGGAACCGAGCGGTAGTTATCATGTAATGTGATGTTGGCACTGGCCTTGTCGGTGATCTTGGTCGATAGCCCCAGAGTAAAGTTCATCACAAAATTTCCAAAGTCGGCCACCTGAGGTAGGTATTGCATGCTCTGGGTAATGGACGTGGTTTCGTTGAACTTCCACTGCACTTCCTCGGCTAAACGCAGCGTGAGGTAGTTGGCGGTTCCGGCTCCCTGGAGGCTTTCAAAAATGAAGGCTGGCCCACTTTCCGTCTTCACCTTCAGCCGGTCGTTCTTGATTACGTAATAGCCGAGTGCCGGAGCTACGGTGGTGCGGTAGTCGACGAATGCGATCCGATCTTGTCGGGCATCCGATCTGAGACCCAGGTAGACGCGATCGGAAAGAATGCGGTTGTACTGAGCATACAGGCCGTAGTTCTGGGCGGTGGTTGTTTCCTTGCGTGTGGTCGGGTCGCTGTTGCTGCCATAAGTCGCATCGACCCCCAGAGCGATCTCATTCTTGTCCCATCTCCGGAGCGAATTGAGGGCGGCCCACATCAGCAAAGTATCTGCATTGCCTCGAGCAACTGCTGCATTCATCGATACGGTGGTTAGCCAGGGACTGGGAGGCTTGGGGAGGGCGGCGGGGGGGCTTTTTGCCGCGGGAGCGTTGGTCGACAATTCGGCCGCCAGTGTCGACACGGTGGCAACGCTCAAGGCCAGGCAGATGCTCAAAAATTGTTGGTTCATAGGACAACGCTGCCGCAACTCTAGGTAACGACTGGATTCAGACAATGGGCAACCGATGTGAATTCGAGGGAAGTTCGAGTTTCATTATTTTCAGGGCTTGTCTTTGCCCACCATTCCCGTCATGTCCGGGGTCAAACGATGGAGCTTAAACTTGTTCTGGAATCCTTGCTGTTCGCTGCCCAGAAGCCCCTCTCCCTGATGGAGTTGAGGGATATACTGAATCGTGCCGCGCAGGAGGAAAACGCTATCGAGCCCGTGCGCGCACTGCTCAAGCTCGACCTAGACCGCATCTTGGAGGGACTCAAGCTATTGGAAGAAGATCATCGGGTTGCGCAGCGCAGTTATCGATTGGTGTGCGTGGCTGGGGCCTGGCAGTTCGTCAATGAACCAGACTACGGGCCGTGGCTCAGAGCCTTTCTGGGTGTGAAGAACCGTCCTTCCCGCCTGAGCCAACCCGCGTTGGAGACTCTGGCCATTGTCGCCTACCGACAACCGATTACCCGGGCGGAGATGGAGCAGATACGGGGTGTTGCGGTCGACGGTGTTCTCTCCAGCCTCGTCGAGCGTGGGCTTATCGAGCAGACGGGGCGGGCTGAAGTCATTGGTCGACCGATGCAGTATGGCACCACGGCGACCTTCCTGGAGTATTTCGGACTAGCAGCGCTGGAGGGCCTCCCGGACGCCTCAGAACTACGGCGGATACCCGTTCACCGCCCGGAGTCGCTCTTGACGGTGGATCCTGGTCTGGCGACGGCCCCGGAATCTCCTAAATTGGAAGAAGCCTCTCCCGAGACTTTGGCTCTCGCCTTGGATGTGCCGCTATCCGATGAAGCGGTCCCCTCCGAATCGAGATTGGAAGAACCGGCGCCTCCTGCAGCAGACATCAGCGGTGGTGGTTAGAGGTTGGGCAACAATTGCAGTCTGGGTTGGGGTGTTTTGACTTTCCCGCCGAACTTCATGAAAAAGGCCCGGCCGGACGAGTGTCCGTACCGGGCCTGAATTGCCTCAAGTCTTCAGCCTTCGACTGCCGGTTGGGCTGCTGCGCCTTGTGGGGGTTGTTGAGCCTGTACCACGGGAATCGGGAAGCGCAGTTTCATGACGTCATCCACCAGCACTTCGATGGTGTAAACCCCGGCTTCCTTGAATTCGACATTGGACATCACGCTCACCGTTGTCATCGCTTGGACTGGATCGGCCAACTGGAACTTCACGGAGTTCTGACGCAGCACAGTGCTTCCATCCGGTGCGATGAGTCGGACCACTTCGGTAAATTGCCCAATGCCGGCCACCCAGCGGTTGAACACGCACAGTTTAAAAGCGGTGATCGGCAACTGAGGGACACGAACCAGACCGATGATGCCGATCAGGATAAAATTGCCATTGGACTCTTGCTTCACGTCCTCGCAGAGGAGCGAACACTGGAGGTCGGGAAGGATGCGATTGGGTTTCATGATGACCGCGGAGGAAACCAACCCGAAGCCTTTGGGTCAAAGCCAATCCGGACACGGCACAGTTGCTTTCTCCATCCCGCAAGATGCACAACGGCTTGCCGCTGGAGGGATGGGCCGTGGCGATAGGCGTCGATGGATGGTCAAGTTACTTTGCGAGGGACTCACTGATGGAAGCAGGGTTGGCTGTCTGTCTATCGGATGTCCGGTGGTTTCGTTTTCTGCTAGGACATCAGACCTTGGGCTTCCAGCCCGGGCGATATTCGCGACCCCAGAGTGCGGAGGCGGCTGGATCCCGGCGCAGAGAGCGGCTTTTGGGATCGAGGTGAAGGGAGTGTCCGGTGCGCCAGGCGATGTTTCCCAGATGGCAGAGCAGGGTGCTCTTCTGGCCCTCCTCAATTTCCGAATTGAGGCGGGCGTTGCCGCGGATCGCTTCGATGAAATTAAGGAAGTGGTCGGAGTCCCGGCGGGGGGCTTGGCCTTCACGGACCGTCTTACCCTTGTCGTCGATTTGTTTCCATCCGCTGTCCAGCAGTAGGAAAGATCCTCCCTCTCCCAGGAACTCAACACCGACACCGGCTCCGTAATGGCCGCGCGGATTGCAGCTATGGCATTCCCAAGTAATCTGGCTGGAACCGAATTCGTAGGAAGCCTGAACGGTGTCTGGAGTCTCCTGATCGTCTTGGAAGTAGTAGCGACCTCCCGTGCAACTGACCTGAGTAGGACAATCCACGCCGAGTCCCCAGCGCGCGAGGTCGAGGAAATGGGGGCCATTGTTGGCCAATTCACCGCCACCCCAGTGCCAGCGCCAATGCCAGTTGTAGTGGACCACGTTGTCGCGGTAGGGGAGTTCCGGGGCTGGGCCTTGCCAGAGGGAGTAATCGAGCCATTCCGGCACGGGAGCGGTCTTGCCGTGGCCGATGGTAGTGCGGTCGGCGTTGTACCAGGTGCGGGCAGCGTGAAGTTTTCCGATGATACCGCCATGGAGTTCATCCATTGCCTCGCGGACGAGAGTCCAGCTGCGTCGTTGGTTTCCCATTTGGACCAGGCGCCGGTGTTTTCGCGCTGCAGCCACCATCCATTGAGCCTCCCGCGCGTTGTGACTGCCGGGTTTTTCGACGTAGACGTGCTTGCCAGCATCGCAGCCCAGGATCGTAGCGGGAGCATGCCAGTGGTTGGGAGCCGCGATGCTGATGGCGTCCAGCGTTCGATCGTCGAGCATTCTGCGGAAATCGCTCACCTCCTTCGGGCGGCGGCCTGTCTTTTTATCAACCCAGTCCGCGGCCTCGGCGGCCGCTCGTCGGTCCACATCACAAACAGTCCCGATCACACATCCGGGGACGGTCAGGAAACCTTCCAGATGCGCCTTGCCCCGGTGCAGCCCCATCACTCCCACGGTCACCTGATTGCTAGGTTGTGCTGAGCGGACGGCCTGTGGCAGGAACGTGGATCCGGCCACCCATGCGGTAGTCTGCAGGAAGTGCCGTCGTGACGAAGTGGGGGAACTCATTGGGGAGGATTGGATTCATCTCCGGTGCCTACGTCGAGACCGAGTTTCGCTTGCGCCTTGAGGACGCCTGGTTCGAGATCGCGGCCCGTGAACCGAACCGTCTGGACCAACCATGAAATGCAGCCCTCCGCGGAGTTATATTTGAGGCAAGAATTGGAGCGTCGTGGAGACCGTCTGGTTCAATCCGTGGCTTCGTCGCGATCCGTGCTACTTTCTGGAGAACCGGATTCCAGCCTTGCGGAGGTGGATATCGCCTATGGTCAGCCGGCTCCGGAGGATGTTTTGGCCTATGATCGGATTAGGTGGGTAGCGCTCTCGACGGCCGGTTATAGCCGATACGACCGTGATGATTTTCGTCAGGCGATGCGTTCCCGCGGCGCACCGGTGACTAATGCGTCGTCGGTCTTTGCCGATCCCTGTGCCCAACAGGTCTTGGCGAGCATGTTGGCTTTGGCTCGAAATCTGCCGTCGCAACTCCGCAATCAAGAGGGACGGCGGGATTGGCGTTATCTGGAGGATCGCTTCACAGCATCCGTGCTCACGGGGCAGACGGCAGTTATCCTCGGGTATGGAGCTATAGGGCGGCGTCTAGCGCGTTTGTTGGCGCCCTTCGATATGCGGTTGATGGCTCTCCGAAGGCGTGCGGAAGGAGAGGCCGGTGTCACCATTGTGCGGGAAGAGGAGTTGTCTCGAGCTTTGGCTGAAGCAGATCACGTGATCAACGTGTTGCCCGATTCATTGACCACCCAAAAATTTGTCGATGCTGCTCGATTTGCTCAATTCAAACTAGGTGCTCGATTCTACAATATCGGTCGCGGTACCACTGTGGATCAGGAGGCTCTAATTCAAGCGTTGGACTCGGGCAGGTTGGGGGGAGCCTATCTAGACGTGATGGATCCGGAACCGCTCCCGCCCGAACATCCTCTCTGGAAAGCACCCAACTGCTTCATCACGTGTCATGTCGGCGGTGGCACCAGTGATCAGGACGACAAGTTGGTCCGACACTTCTTGCAGAATTTGGACCGATGGGAACGCCATCAGCCGTTGGAAGATCAGATCGTCTGATGAGACGTGCGGTGGCAGCATCTTGGCGCCCCCGCTGGATTTGGCAGACCTACCCGATGGCATTAACACGGAGGTCGCGGAGGGTTTTGAGGTGAGGCAGAGGGACGCCGCGGATGGGTCGCGCTCCCTCGAGGCGTTTTGGGCCGAAGTGGGAGCGG
>JAPLUF010000258.1 GCA_026397755.1 Verrucomicrobiota bacterium | reverse complement strand
GTGCGCAACGGCGCCTGCTACAAGTGCCTCAACTGTGGTGAGAGCCTCGGTTGCTCGTAGGCGGCCCTCCACGGGGCTAAAAGCCTGACAGGCCTGACAGGCCGGGAAGTGTGATCCACAGTGATTAACGCTTCCCGGCCTTTTTCGTGCCTGCCTGGAGGGAGCAGAATCCTGATTGGCAACAACCTTCAATTCCTCAAACCAATACCCAGTCGGGTAACCATCATTCTGGCGCAACGGGTCCTTGTTGAACACCGCTCGGTGGCCAGTCTTGCCCCCGGGCCGGGGTTTTCCCACACTGAGGTCTCTTTATGGGACTTCTCGAAGGCAAACTCGGCATCGTGTTCGGCGTCGCCAACAAGCGCTCCATCGCCTGGGCCATTGCTCAGGCCTGGCACCGCGAGGGCGCAACGCTGGCGTTCACCTACCAAGGCGAGCGACTCAAAGATAACGTGGAGGAACTGGCCGGCACCTTCGGAACCGACACGCTCATCCTCCCCTGCGATGTGAGCAGCGATGACCAAATTCGCTCGGTGTTCACCGCGGTGAAGGAAAAGTTCGGGCGTCTGGACCTGCTGCTGCACGCCGTGGCCTTCGCTCCGAAAGAGGCCCTCGAGGGCGATTTCCTCAACACCAGCCGCGAGGCCTTCCGGGTGTCCCACGACGTCAGCGCCTATTCGCTAATCGCTCTGGCCCGCGAGGCGGCGCCGCTCATGGATCAAGGCGGATCCATCGTGGCCATGAGCTATTACGGAGCCGAGAAGGTGATCCCCCACTACAACGTGATGGGCGTGGCCAAGGCCTCGCTGGAGTCGTCCACCCGATACCTCGCCTACAGCCTCGGCCCGAAGAAGATCCGCGTGAACTGCATTAGCGCCGGACCGATGAACACCCTGGCCGCTCGGGGCATCGCCGGATTCACCGACATGCTCAAGCACTACGAAACCCACTCGCCGCTCAAACGCAACGTGGAGCCCTCCGAGCTCGGTCACACCGGGGTGTTCTTGGCGTCCGACGGGGCCGCTGCCATCACCGGCCAAGTGCTCTACGTGGACAGTGGTTATCAAATCATGGGCATGTAAGGGTCGACGGCCCTCCCGGCCACGGCCTTGAACTTCAGGCTCCGAACACCATGTTTCTCGTCGTCATGGGAGTGGCCGGCTCCGGCAAGACCACGCTGGGTCAGGCTCTGGGCCAGCGCCTGGGCTGGGAGTTCCGCGATGCCGACGGATTTCACCCGGCCGCCAACATCGCCAAGATGAAGGCGGGCACGCCGCTCCAAGACGAAGACCGCTGGCCTTGGTTGCGCGCGATTCGCAGCCACATGGAGTCGGAGAACGCCGCCGGCCGCAGCGGGATCATCGCCTGCTCCGCCCTGAAGGAAATCTACCGCGACACCCTGGGTCGCGGTGAACCTTGGATACGGTTCGTCCACCTGAACGGATCTCGGGACCTCATCGAAGGACGGATGCGGGCCCGCGAAGGGCACTTCATGCCGGTGAGCCTGCTCGACAGCCAGTTTGCCACCCTCGAGTCGCCTGCCGACGCCATCACTCTGGATATCTCTCAGCCTCCAGAGGCACTGGTGGAAGAAGTCCTGCGCCGGATTGCCTGATTAGCGCGAGACGTCGCCCTGGTAGAGGATGGTGAAGTAATGGCGGCGAAGACTGTCGACCGCCACTTCAGGGTGTTCGACATTGAGCACCAGGGCCGACTTACCGGCCGGCCGGTTCAAAAAGGGATAGGTGTAGTGGATATTTAGTTCAGCCTCGAGCAACGCGGCCAGAACATCCTGCAACTGACGCTCGCCGGCGATTTCGACCACCACGACGGCGGTT
>JAPLUF010000288.1 GCA_026397755.1 Verrucomicrobiota bacterium | reverse complement strand
CGGATCCCAGACCTTGTAGGCCGGGTTCTTGGGCTGCTGGGCGTGGTTGTGGAAGGCCACGCGGATGTCGAACTCCTTCACGAGCGGCTCGAAGGTGTCCATTGCATCGGTCGATTCGGTGGTGATGGCGTAGAGGCCGAGCCCCTTGGCGAACTGGAAGAGTTTCCGGGCCGCCGCGGCGTCCTTCGGGATCGTCACCACGCCATAGTTCACGGCCTTGAGACCATGCTTCTTGAGCTTCTCCTGGAGCTTCAGGATGGCCGTCGCGGGCATTTCGTGGTCCAGCTTGGTTGCGCGGTCCTCCGGGCTCAGCGCCTGTCCGGGGTAGAATTCGATGACCTTGCCGCCCGCCGACTCGGTCTTCTCGATGGCTTCGAACGCGGTGAATCGGTTGAAGGTGTAGGCCTGGCAGCCGATGGCGAATCCGCCGATACGGTATTCGGCTGGGATGGGGTCGGCCCAAAGCGAACCACACAGGGTGATTAGGGACGCCAGAGCCGTGAGGCGGAGAGTCGAGAGGGAGTTCATGAGATGGGGATTGCAGGACATGGAAGCGAAGCCGCGCCCGATTCTCAACACCCAACCCGTGTTCAATCCCGCCTTAAAAATCCCACGCCCTGTGAAGGAATTAGGGCCAGGCAACGATTCCTGACAGATTGAACCTGCGAGTTTATTGGAAATCGTTGCCTACCCCTAAATTTTTCGCCGGTGCTGAGAGTGAAAATTTGACGAGCGTTTCATCGTTCGATGGGCTGTGGGATCGTGACGATAAACGTTGCTCCCATTCCCAACTCACTTTCGCACCACACTTTGCCGTTCATCGCCTCGACCAATCGTTTCACGATGGAAAGCCCAAGCCCCGTCGAATGTTCTCCGCCGGTGGGTTTCGCGCTGAGACGTGCAAATTTGCCGAAAAGTTTTTTCTGATCCTCTTTGCTCAAGCCTGGGCCTTGATCTTCCACTTCAAAGCGGACAACGCCTGCCTCTGCCTTCAATCGAACAAAAATCTTCTTCCCTGGTGGCGAGTACTTAACCGCATTGGAAACGAGATTTTCAAAAACCTGTAAGGTGATGCTCACGTCTGCCAGTGCCAACGTCGGTGTCGGTGGGAGCTCGAGTTGAATATTTTGTCCCTTAGCGGTGGCGTGCGGGCTCTGGCTTTCAAGCACCGACTGCAGCAACGGACTTAGATCGGAGATCGCCATGTTGAGCTTCAGTTCCCCTCGCTCAATGCGATTGGCATCGAGGAAATTTTGAACCATTTCGGTCATGCGTTTGGCGGCTTCACGGATACGCTGCCCATTGCCTTCTAAATCGCGGTGAGCCAATGACTGAGCATCCTCGATGATCATCTCAGCATAACCCTGGATGGCGGACAGCGGGTTCCGCAGGTCATGTGCCGCAATACCCATGAACTCATTCTTTTCCTCGTTCATCTCCCGCAACCGTTCCCGGGCATGTTTCAGTTCTAGGTGAGTGCGTACGCGGGCGAGCAACTCAGGTGCATTAAACGGCTTGGTGATGTAGTCGACAGCTCCTGCCTCAAACCCTTTCATGAGGTGTTCCATCTCATTGCTTGCCGTCAGAAAAATCACCGGAATCTGGCGTGTTAACGGATCAGCCTTGAGTCGTGAGCAAACTTCCAAGCCGTCCATTTCGGGCATCATTAAATCCAAGAGAATCAGGTCGGGCGGTTGGGCGCTGACGCGCTCGAGTGCCTGCAAGCCGCTCGTTGCCGGCATTACATGGTAACCCTCATTGCGCAATATCGTGCCCACCACCTGCAAGTTCTTCGATATGTCGTCCACGACGAGGATGCGTGATTTTAACTGCGGGGCCATCAGATCTGATAATTGGCTCATACGTTTTTCTCCATAGCGTTGCGCGCCGAATCACAAACGGATGGGAACTTCTGCAACGTTTTCGGCAACGCATCCACATCGAACATCTCGACTTCCTGCAGCAAAACCGTCGCATGCGCCTGCAGTTCTGGAAATTCACCCTCTTCCGCCCACGCTTTTAAGCGAACCGCAAACTCCTCGATCTCGCCCATGTCCATCGTGCGACAAAGCCGCGGCCAGACAGTGGTTTCCTCTTCTTGGAGTTTGGCGAGTAACCCCGGGCGACTCGCCTGAGCCATCGCTGTAACGACGGTCGGAATAGCGGTCACGGTGGGCCTTTCCGATGCCGCCGGCACGACTAGGCCCGTCGAGTTTGGTTTCAGAAACAGCCTCAATTCAGCGATGAGCTCGGCACGGTTGAACGGCTTGCGGATGAAGCCATCGCAAATTTCTCGGGCGAGGGCTTCTTCTTCGCGGAAGGATGACGCTGTGACTGCGATCACAGGGATGTGCCTCAACTCTGGGTTCGCTTTGAGCCTTTTAGTGGCCTCGTGGCCGTCCAGTTCCGGCATCCGCATGTCCATCAAGATCACATCGGGGCGGTGTTGTTCGGCCTGGTCCAGCGCTTCCAAACCGTTCGTCGCTAGCAGCACTTTGTGCCCCGTGCCTTCGAAGTAACCGGTGAGCAAGGCACGGTTTAATCCCACATCGTCGGCCACCAAAATCGTTGCTGGGGCGAATTGGGTAAAATCACTTTCTCCACCAGTCCTGTTGGCATCGGCATCGGCGAGTTTGGTGATGGAAATATTCGGGAATTCAAAGCGGAACAAACTTCCCTGTCCCAACTCGCTCTGCACCGAGATCACACCGCCCATCATCACCGTCAGTCGCTTGGTGATGGTGAGACCCAGGCCCGTGCCGCCAAACTTGCGAGTGCTCTGACCCGCCACTTGCGAGAAAGCACCAAAGACCAGCTCTTGCTGGGCCTTCGGAATCCCAATGCCGGTGTCCGTGACTTCGAGGATGAGAGTTACCCGGGTTTCGTCGGGTTCATCGTTGGTAACAGCGTTGGCCGCCAACACGTCCTTACCACCGTATTCTGCCCACACCCTGATCTTCACCTGCCCTTTCTCCGTAAACTTGATCGCGTTGCCGACAACGTTGAACAGGACCTGCCTCAACCGTACTTCATCCAGCATCAACCCGCCCGGCAGTTGCGGATCAACCTCAGTCAGCAAATGAATGCCTTTTTCACCTGCCTTGATTGAAAAGAGTTTTTGAATCTCATCCACCATTCGCGGCACGCACACTGGCTCGTATTGTAACTCGAGTTTACCGGCTTCAATCTTGGACAAATCCAGGATGTCGTTGATGAGCGTGAGTAAGGTGCGCCCACTGGAAGAAATCGCGTCGAGATAATTGCGCTCTTTCGAAGCGGTCATCTGCATTCGTAGCAATTCCGAAAATCCAAGGATGGCGTTCATTGGCGTGCGAATTTCGTGTGACATATTAGCCAAAAATTCGCTCTTGGCGGCATTGGCAGACTCAGCCTGCTCACGGGCTGTTTCAGCATTGGTTTTGGCTGTTTCTAATTGCGCATTCTGGGCTTCCAACATGGCACGACCCTGGCGTTCCTGTTCAAGGAGCTGTTCGCGCAACTGTTCAGCTTCCTGCTTACGTCGGATAACCAATGAACGCGCTACAAAGGCCCAGGCAATGAGAACGGCGATGCCACCGGCGCACGGGACGGTAATCCAGGTATTCTCATACCACGGTGCCTCTATCTTTAAGTGAACAAATGTCGCCGGCGATTTGTTTAAATCTCGACCAAAGTATTGCACCGCCAGGGTGAAGTCGCCCACGCCAACGGGCTGCCATGTGCCTTGAGGATCTTTGCCAGTGTATATCCATTCACCGGTGAACTGCGAAAGGTCGTCCGCCTTTTCACCGCCCATAATTTGATAGCGATAGCGTTGGGCTTCGGGTCGGCGGATTGTATCAATCACGTTGAACCGAAATGTGACCTGAGTTCCCTTTAGGATGGGTGGCACGCGGGCGGTGTCCACGTATTCCCGATCCGTCCGAACCGTTACTATGGGAGCCCGTGGACGGCTTTTGGTGGGTGTGTAGCGAACCAGGCCTTTCTCAGTTCCGAACCAAAGATTCCCGCTGCTATCTTCGCAGATAGTCCTCACTTCCTTGCCTTCGCCCCAATCTAGGCTGCCTAGCGATGACCAGACAGTGCCATCAAAGCGCGTTACTCCAGCACGCGTTCCAAACCACAACGTTCCGCGTGCGTCGCGAAAGATCGTCAAGACGTCGTTGTTAATCAACCGGTCCAGGCTGCGATCAAAAAGTTCAAAGCGCTGACCGTCAAAACGATGGGCGCCGACTTCAGTGGCTAACCAAATTGCACCCTCTGAATCCTGCAATAGGGCGCGAACTTGAGTGCCTGTCAGCCCCTCCTGAAGGCCATAGTGAGTAAACTTCCCGCCCTGATAACGGGAGACCCCATTGCCGGACGAACCCAGCCAAACACTCCCATCTTTTGCGCAAAGAACGCTGATAATTGGGGCCGTCAACTGCGCTGCTTCAAGTTTGAAGAGCTCAAACTCTGCTCCACCGCGTTCGGCAGCCTTGGGGTTGTAGCGCGTCGCGCCTTCGGCTCCATGGGTGAACCACATGTGGCCGTCGGATTCGAAATCTAAATCTAGAACGAACCCCGTCGGCAGGCCCTTCCGCAAAATTGTCTCTTGCCCGTCCTTCAAGTGGACCGCACCACCATTGTCGCCAACTGGATGAGACCACGCATACCAAATGGAGTGATCGGGAGCGAGTTTGATGCGATTGACTGCTCGAAACAATCCTTCCTGAAACACGCCATTGCTGAACTGTACGAATCCGTGGTTGTTCCAATTTTTGTTGAAATCTTTTGGATCGTTGCCCGGGCTCGTGCCGAACCAAAGCGTGCCATCGGGGGCAGCCAAACTGGCTCTCAACGACTGCGGTAACCCATCCAACTGATTAAAGTGCGAGAAGGCGGGGCGGTTGATAAAATGGGACACGCCCTTGCCGGTCGCGAACCAAACTGTTCCATCCGCGGCGCTCTTAATATCCTGGACGTGATTATCTGCCAGGCCGTCCTCAGTTGTAAGATGCACCCACTTGTCTCCCTCGTAGCGAGAAACTCCTTTGTCGGTCGATCCCAGCCAAACGACCCCGCCTGTCGCCACATGGATTGCTTCGAAATCATTGCCAGGAAATCCGTCACGCTGGGAAAGGAAACGGGTATTAGAATGATCGGCAGAGGGCTTGTAGCGAGCCACACCCTGATTTTTCATCGTGAACCAGACGGTCCCGTCCTCCGCGATGGTCGGTGCATCGCATCCATTCTGAGTGCTGATGCGGCCTAGGTCGATTTCCGAGAATCCAACGCCATCGAAGCTCCAGAGGCCGCTGTTTTGGCTCGTCACCCAAATCTTGCCGTCTGCGGCCAACGCCAAGCGCGCCGGGATAGGCGAGCTGCCAGAGGGTTTGCTCAGCTGAAAGGTATGACCGTCGAACCATGCCATCCCGTGCCGCCCAGCCGCCCAGATTGTCCCGTCGCGAGTTTGTAAAATGGATCGAATTCCATCCTGTGGATCAGCGATTTCTAGTGGAAACTTCGAGAAACGGTAGGTTGCGCTCTTCGGTTCCAAGCGTGAAACGCCTTTGGCTGAACCAAACCAGAGAGCCCCGTCCCGGTCGCGGAAAATAGCCCTCACCATATCATCAAGCAGACCGTCCTCGGTGGTAAAATTAACGAACTTCTTGCCGTCAAATTTGCTCACTCCGGCAGTCGTGCCGAACCAAACGGGCCCATCGGGGTCACAAAAGACCGTGAAGACTTCGTCGGCGGGCAGGCCGTGCTCCATGGTGTAGTTTTTCCAGACGCCTTTTTTGAAAGGTGCCACCCGATACTCCCGACCGGAGATGGGGCGGCCTGGCGCGATGACCAATGTTTCTTGGTCTAACTCAACAGGACCCTCGGTGTGTTGTGCCCTCAGCCGGTAGCGTCCGGGCTTGAGCTCGGTGAAGGAAAATTTACCTCTCTCATCTGTCGTCGTGTAGTTCGTGAAAGTATTGGCGAGGATCGTCGTCTGTTGGGAGAAAAGCATTTCCGCGGGTACGACCTCCTTGCTCTTGCCGTCTCTCGACCACGACAGAACACAACCATGTCTGTTGATTTTATTAAAATACTCCACCTTGAGTGTGTGTTCACCCGCGACCAAATTGATGTTGCCGCTCTTCTCGGTCATCGAATCTGTGCCGCTATTATCTACGACTAGTTGGTCATCAATTAAGAGGCGGGCGCCGTCATCCGAGTTCAAATAAAATGTGTATTGGGATCGCTCAGGAATACGGATAAGTCCGTTCCAGACTACGCCAAATTTCTCCGTGAGTTCAGTGCCCCCAAATCGGCCTTCGGCCAATGGGAAGTTCACTTGTCTGTCAGTTCGCAATAATAGAGGTTTAGCGCCGGGGAGCGGTGCCAAGGACGAGGAGAGGTCTGCTGACCGGTAGTAGCGGCCCTGCAATCCGTTTGTGCGGGTCGATTCTGATTCGACCACGCCGACGGCTTCAACCACTAAGGCATTGAAGGGCTTGCCGTCCGTTGTGAAGATGCTGCCGGACAGGGAATGATCCTGCAGTTCAAGAACTATTAGTTTATTACTAATTGCCGTCGGCGACAAATTTAGTTGCCAGGCGGTTTGACGTTCATTGCCGGCGACAAGATCGAACGGCCCGGAGGTAGGGTCTATGACCACAGTGAAACTCCCCTGATCGTTCACCCAAACTGTTTCAAACGGTATTCCATTGCGTTCCAATCTTGCGCTCGAAGCACCGCGGGCTTGACCCCGTAAAAGTAAAGGAGCCTTCAAATTGGGTGCAGCGGGTGAAGGAGCAGCTACAATTCGAGCGTTACCTACAAGTTTCCCATGGTTTTTGTTTTTTGTGGCATCTAGTACGCCGGCACCTTCAAAATTCCATAGCCCATAAAGTCCCTCTTCTTGCCCGCTCAGGGAACGGGACATATTAGTGCGAATTTGCTCCTCCGAGCGCGCCACGTGCCAAACGCGGATATCATCCATCTGGCCGTGGAACGTGGCGAAGGAACCCCAACCCTTGGCATTGTCCCGACCGACCAAATTTTCCTCGCCCGACTGGAGTTCGGCAAAGCTGCCTGAATAGGCGTTTGTTCCTACGAGAAAACCGTTGAAATAAAACTTCATTCCATCCCGACCTGATACTGCAGCGAGATGGCACCATTCATTCGTATGTAGGATATTGTGAACTGAAACATAGTTGGCTTTCCCATTCCCATTTATTTTTATCTGCACCTCGCCGTAGCCGCGACTCACAACGAGAAACTCGCGCTGGTCCCGTCCGAAATCGAAGACATCCGTATTTTGGTGCAAGTCTAGCCATTTAACCCAGACCTCCACGGTCGATTCGGTCAATCGGTCAAAGATATGCGGCGGCAACTCCACGGAGCTGGAATGGCCGTCTAAATCGAGGACGTGGTTGTTTGCCGCGATTTGAGCGGTGAGCGTCGCCGGTTGAGCAAACAAAACGAGGACAAGGCAAATGGCAGTGACGAAAAACCAGTGAACAGCAGAATTGGGGCGATTGAAATCGGGCGGCATTCTGAAGTGAATCTTCCGCGCGGCGTTCTTGAATGCGCAGCAAATCACCTCAAAGCGGTGTTGGGCAAACACGGCCCAATAGGCAGGTGCGCCTAGTTTTTCCAATTTAGGTTTCATGGTTTTAAATGAGACGAGTTTGCTTTTAACGCCCTGCGATCGACGAGCGAAGACGGGATCTCTGCACTTACATGCGCAAGGCAGCCCCGGAACGGATCATTTTTTTTTGGATTTCTTATGACTTGCGGTCGACGCGCTCCAATCTTGCCAATGGTTCGTGGCGCGCTAGCCAGTCCATCCCGAGGGATTGGTGGATGTCAGCGTCTCTTGCGCCTTCAATACGGCGGTCCTCCAGGCTGCCTTCGAATGGATCCCGGGCGACGATGAGCCACTAAATCTGAACTGTGATTTACTTTCGGAGGCTCACGTGTTCGAGGCGGTAATGGTACGTCTCTGAGTTCGTGCCGGGTTGGGTGCTCTTCTCCCCGAGGGCTGCTCCCAATTCGTCCCAGAGGGAAGGGATTGTCGAGGCGGGCAATTTCTGCTGGATCTGGACTGACCGCGTCGGTTCGCCGGATAACTCACTCAGGGAAGCCCGGAGCCGTCGGTTTAATCCGGTATACTCCACGCTGAAGCGGTAGGGATGCCCGACTTTCATGCCTCCGGGGATGGCTAGAGCCCAAGACTTCGACTTCCCGTTCGATGCCAAAACCACTCGGACCTGGTCCGCCGACGCGATCTGGAGCGTCAGCGAGTGGCGCTCGATCGGCTCATCGGCGGCGAAGAATCCCAGAATCATTGGGTCGTTCGGAGTGTTGCCGAAGGATTCGATGCGGAAATTCAGTGCGGCTTGGAAAGGGGTGTTTTGGGGCGAAAGACGGATGGGATGCACATAGCGGCGACGCTGGGGAGCTTGGGATGAGGCCGCGACCGAATTCGACCTCAGCGTCGACGGCCATCTCCCCGTGATGTTGACGGCCCGGAACTCCTTGGACCAGGCATAGGGAACTGCATCCAGGCTCATTAGTGGGACCTCGTGGGCCGGGTTGGCTTTGCGCCCGATATCCAGCATGTCGAAGTCGAAGTGCCAACCGTGTTGCAGGGGGTCGATGGAGAAATCCTCGTCGAGGGTCTCCACGGCTTCGGTGCCGGTGTTGAAAGTCCGATTGCCGATGGCCGCCAAGAACGGGTTGATGCCCGCCGCAGGGGTTTGGCCGTAGTGCGTGTGCTCCGACCACATCCACACGTATTCGTCACTGTAGACCAATGCCAGCGGCAGATTGCTCCATAAGGAGGATTTAGTTCCACTCGGCCATCCGGGATAGAGGCTCCACGGGTCATCCTCGACCCACGCCGCCATCCCGGTTTTCACAAACCGGTCGTACTTCGGTGGGTTGCCGCTCAGCGAACGCCATTCTTTGATCCAGGCACGCGCCGCCTCATAGCGGTCGCGATCTCCGGCGAAGCCTTCTTGCTTGCCGTCGTTGGCGGCATTGAACGTCCCCGGTCCCTGACCGTAGTAGAACGTGTTTTCGTAGCCGTGGATGAGTTGGCCCGGGGGCTCGATGCCATCGAGCACACCGTCCAGAAACGGGATGCTGCCTTGCAGCGGTTCGTAGCCCACCGCATCGGGAGACCAGGCGAAGGTCACGATGATTTTGACGGCCGGCAATTGCGCCTGGATGGCCTTGATCCATTGGGCCCCTCGGCGGCGCAGCACTTCGGGAGAGTCCTTCCCGAGGGGGAATTTGAGGTTGGCTGGTCGATGGGTCTCAAACTCCGGGACCCCCGACTTCGTTCTCCAGCGGTAGTTGCCGTACTGTTCTGTATCTAGCCAGAAGCCTTTCAGATGGGCTTCACGACACAGCCGTGCCGCCATGGCGGCATTGTGTTCCACGATGGCCCAGTCGCGATCGTTGGACAGATCAGGAGTGAAGCGCCCGCGTGCCCCGTCGATGAGCGTGCAGTTGAGGAAATTGTCGGTGAGCGTTCCCCAGCGCACCGAGTTGAGGTCCGCCACGATGGGAGCGATTGCCTCGTAGGGCAGTTCCACGGTGTTCCATAGCAGTTCGTGGAGGAAATATCCGCGAGGAGCCAGTCCCAGTCGTTCTCCCCATTCGGCCGGCAGGATCGCGGGTACGACGTACCCATCGTAGGGAAAGGAGGCTGCGAACTCGGGGTGTTTTGCCAAGTAGTGCGAAGTCACGGCGTTCTCACCGCCCGTGGTGCCAAACTGGCCGCCACCGATGCTCTTTTTTCCCCGCAATTCTTTCGAACGGGCCCACGGCTCTGGCTGGGGATCTCGGTGGGTCTCCACTCGAATCCAAGCGATGGCGATCGAACCGGCTTGGTGGCTAGGATCTAAACGGAGCCGGGCGCCTGTTCCCATGGGTGGAAGTGGGACGCGGTACTCGTGCCACAGTCCGTCATTTCGGATCACAAAGGCTCGGCTGTTGCTCTCCGAAAAATTGGTCCCGTAATAAATCTGACCCATCGGATCGGCAGTCGATCGCATCCGAATCGTGACTGTCACCCATTGATCCGGTGGAAAGTCCACCGGTGGCCCGATGAGGTTCGGATCGGAAGCATTGACGGTCATCGTCCAACCTTCCCGAGTGATGCGGTCGTGGGTCACTCCGGCGTTGGTTGTCCAACCCTGGGTTCCCCGGGCAAAGTCCCAGAATGCGAGGACGCCCTCGCCGCGGGCAGCCAACACGAGCCAAACGAGACACCCCGCCAAGAGAAACCCACTGTGGCAACTCGTCATCAAAACCGAGCCTCCGGAGAAACGTCGAGGGGATGAAGGGCTGATCATTGGGGCAACGGGTCGTCGGGGTGGGGTTGGAAGTTTTTGGGAACTAAAAAGGGCCCGCCCCCTTACCGGTGCCGTAGATCAAGTGAGCAGGGCGTCGACGGGTTTTCCTTTTCCGTCTTTGGTGACGTAAAACGGGCGACCTTCTGTGACGTAGTTGGTGTCAGCGCGGATGCCGAGCGCCTTGTAGATCGTTGCATACGCGTCGATGAGTGGGACTGGGTTCTCGACGGCGAGCATCGGATGGCGCTGAGCGGTTTTTCCATGGACGTATCCCTTTTTGAACCCGCCACCAAAGAAGGTCATGCAGTTGCAACTGCTGAAGTGGCCGTGGAAACCGTACATTTTCTCATTGGCGATAATGAGATCCTCTCCGGTATGCCGCTCGGCAAAGCCCTCCGTTTCGGAACCGGCCGACGGCGCACTGGCGATGGTTCGGCCAAATTCTGTCATGATGCAGACGAGGGTTCGCTCCAGTAGGCCGCGCTGTTTCAAATCGCGAATGAGTTGGGCGATGGGGCCATCGATTTGGCGCTTCATTTCCTTCATGCGCCGGTGGCCGTTCTCGTGCATGTCGAATCCCTGAAAAGGGCCATACTGATACTCGACTTGCACAAAGCGGGCGCCCCGTTCCACCAAGCGGCGTGCCAGGAGCAGCCCGTTGCCGAAACGGCTGCCATTGAAATATCCCGGGTCGAGCTGCTCGGAGGCGGCAATTTTGGGTTGGTACGCAGCGATGACTTCCGGCTTTTCCTCTTGAGCGAAGTCGAAGGCGGCCTTCACCGGGGAATCCATCATCGCGCGGGCTTCTTCTAGGGTTTTGAGGTGCGCTTGAGCCTTGGGAGAATCACGGAGCTCCTGGGTTGAAAGGCCGGCGATTTTCTTGAGCAATCCTTGGCGTCGGTCGAGACGATCCACCGCCATTCCGGCGGCCGCAGTGAGTGTCGCCATCCCCTTGGAAGGATCGGGCACCATGAATGGAGCGTGGTTCACTCCGTAGAATCCTGGTCCTAGGTATTCACTAATGAAGAGTCGCTCGGCGTCCGAGGTGTCGATGTCCCGGCCGATGTAAATGTACGGCGGCACCGCAGGATTGCGGCGGCCCAGAGTCCGACCTATCACCGATCCGATGCTCGGAGCTTGGACCCCCACCGGAAACAGGTAGCTGGTCATGGCGTAATGTTGCGCCTTGAGATGAATGGCTCCGAATTTGGTGTCGTTGGTGAGGCTGCGCAGAAGGCTTCCTGAATCCATCACCGAGGCGATGGACTCCAATCCCTCTCCCAGGAAAATTCCGTCGGCTGCCGTGGGGATCTTCGGGCAAGTGCCGAGCAATTCACTGCCCTTCATGCCGGCGCGAAACGGCGTGTGCTGCTTCGGATCCCACAGGTCGGTTTGCGCCATGCCTCCGGGCAGCCAAATTAAGATCATGGCATCCGCCTTCGGAGTGAGCGGGGTTTTCGCGGTCACCTCCGCCTCGGCAGCACTGGCGGTCCACGGGTTAAACCCGGCGGCAGCGGCGGCAGCGAAGGTGCTTCTTTGAAGGAATTTTCGGCGGTCCAATCGGGTGTTCATGGCGCTGAGTGAGCCGGTGTCTTGGTAAAGCGAGGTTAGGTCAAAACGCGATGCGGCGAGGACTATCGGATGTATTGAAACTCTGGACTGACAAACAGCACCCAAAGAACATCACCGATGGCTTCCGTGAGAGCCTTCGGCCCATTCGCACCCGACAAATGGGAAGCAATTGTGGCGCGTTCCGCCTCGCTGGGGGCTCTGCTCAAAGTGAGCCAGTAAAGGTGCTGCGCCATCTCCTCAGGCGACGCTGTAGATTTGGTAAAAATCCCGGTGATCTCCTCTGAATACACCATTCGGTGGAGCTCAGGTCCGTTGAGGAGTTCGAGCGATTGAACCACCGCGATGTCGTCGGGGCGCCCGGTGCTGACTTCATTGCGTGCAGCGGGTTTTCCCAAGGCGCGGGTGAGGGGAGTGGAGTCTTCCTTGCGATAGGCCCGGTCTTCGTTTTTCCACCCTTTGCGGGTCGCCCTGCGGATGCTGTCCAACCACTGCTCGGCGGTGAGCCGCCTCAGCGTCGGAGATCGGAAGTAGCGGGGGTTTCCAGGGTTCAAGATATCAAAGCGGTCGGCCCGCTCAGGGTGATACGCCGTCTGGTAGGTGCGGCTCGTTAGAATCCATCGGAGGGTGTGGCGGAGATCGAAGTCGTGCCGCACGAGATCCTGCGCCAGCCAGTCGAGCAATTCGGGATGACTAGCGGGGAGGTCGCTGCGGAAATCGTCTGAGGGCTCGATCAATCCCAATCCCAAGTAGCGCTTGAACAATCGGTTCACGATGCTCTTTGAGAAGCGAGGATTGAGCGGATCGACCAGCATCTGCGCCACCCGATGGAGGCGATGGGTCAGATCAGCGGGAACCTCCAGGCTCATGCCATCGAGTTCGAAAGGAAATTTCGCCGGGATGCGTTGACCGGTCCGGGCCTCGCAGCGGATGAGTTCGAGATCTGCGGGTGCGAATAGGCCCGCAAAGGCCATGAAGCGCGCCTGAGGCCACTCCTTGTTGAGGAAATGGCTGTGGCAGCTCGCACACTTCATTCCAGTACCGAGGAAGACCTGGCTCACATTGGCTGCACTTTGAAGCGTCTCCTCATGGGTCTCGTTCTTGATGTAGCCGCTCACGACATGCCGTCCATTGGGCGTATATTCCTTGGGCTTCCGGTAGCCGGGCAGCGTGGGGTCGATGAGCTCAGCGACGAACAAATCGAAGGGCTTATTGGCCATGAAGCTATCGAGGATCCACTGTCGATGGTTGCCTCGGGATCCGATGCCGCCGTTGATGTCTGTAGGGGAGCTTCCGAGCGCATCTTCCCAGAACGGGGTCCAGTGCGCGGCGTAATCGTTGGTGCGCGAGAGTAAGCGCTCAATGAGCAGGGTTCGCTTGTCGGGTGTGGGATCGGCAACAAACGCCTGAGCTTCTTGGAGAGGTGGGATGAGACCGGTGAGGTCGAGATACGCGCGGCGTGCGAAGGTGGAGTCGTCGCAGAGGGCGGGCGGCACCTCGGACTCAGGGAGTTGGGCCTCGCGCCATTTCGCGCTAATGAAGGCATCGATGGGATTTCCCGGACCGGGTGGAGACGTCTGATCGGGTAGAAAGGAGATTCGATACCGACGTGTCTGCACAAACCGCTCCTGGGGTGACAACGCGTCGTAGACCAAACGATCGAGAAGGCGGCCGGCTTTCAGCGCAGTGTGTTGGGAGGAGTTCGATGCTGAAACGGTTTTGGCAGCGGCCATGGAATCATCGATAGCCCCTGCGGAGATCCACTGTCGGATGAGATGCAATTCTTCCGCGTTCAGCGCCGGTGCCCCCTTGGGCATTTGAGCCGCGTCGGCCAGCCCGCGGATGTGGCGCACCATCGGGCTTTCATCGGGTTTTCCCGAGATCACTGCGGGACCCTCCTTTTTGCCGCCCCGTTTCAGCCCATCCACGGTCGACACATCGAGGCCAGCCTTGTGCTCTTCGGTGGAATGGCATTCGACGCAGGCGTCGAGCAATATGGGGCGGATATCGCGTTGGAAACTCACCCGTGAACCGGAAGCCGAATCGAGGGGTCGGAGAGGAATTGAGACGGAAGGCTTGCGAGTCTCCGCGGCCTGAGCCGACAGCAGGAGTAGAAGCAACCCGGTACCCCCGATGGAGATCAGGCGGCCGCACAAGTCGGACAATGATCGGAGGTGACGCATGCGAGTCTTTATCAAATTGGCAAAGGACCTCTTCGGTCACGACGGTGGGGTGAAAGAGCCGTAAGGCTGACCGGTTCGTCGAAAACTTTCCAAGGCTTTGTCCGCTTCCCAGGACCTCGCCATTTCTGTATTCGTGATTTCAACGGCGGCGATTCATTGGCGGCTGGTGTAATTTTTTTCTGATGAGGTGGCCCGTCTCTCCGGTGTCAGCCCGGTGCCAAATTCAGTGTCTGAGGTGAGGTTCTTCACGATCTCGGACGGTGAGGAAGGAAGATCGAGTACCGCGTCAGCCTGTGAAATTCTGCTCATTTTTCGCACCTCTCCAAGGCGGTCTGAGGAGTTCAGTAAAAAATCGTTTATCAACACGAATGAAACAATTCCTTCAGTTACTCCTCGTGTTCGCCCTTTTGGAAAGCACCGCTCGCGGAGAGGGCGCAGCAACGGTGATCGGCAACCACTACCTGGAACTGCATTTCCAACAGACGGGTGACCGAATTGCGGCAACCACTTTGCACCAGCGTGTCTCGAATCGGATGATCACGCTGAGCGCCGATGACTTTTCGTTGAGTCGGGAAGGACAGGCTCCGCTGCAGTCCAAGGACTTCAAAGTACATCAGGTGCAGCGCACAGGAATCCCAGGTGGTCAGCGCCTGAGCCTGCTTTTGCGTGGCGGAGCGGGAGACGTGGCGGTGGTTTACGAACTGCTGGATGACGATTTCTTCCTGCGCCGTCATCTCGAGTTTTCTCCCACTGCGCCGATGCTGTTGCGCCAGGTCGAGGTTTGGAAAATTGGGTTGGAGGGCCAGTGTCTCGATCAGGAAACCGGGCCTCCCGAAGAGCTGTTGAACAATGTTTGGGGTGTGGATCGCAAGACCGGTTTTGGAAAGCCTGTGTTTCTCGAAGACACATTTTGGGGTCTGGAATTTCCCGCCGGCTACAATCACTACGCCTCTGGATTCGTGACGCTCAGTCATCTGCCAGGTCGGACGATCACAACGAAGTTTATTAGCAAGACAGCCGTTCTTGGTGTCGCGCCTCCCAGAGCGGTTGCCTCCAGATTTCGCGCCTATATCGCCCAGGGACGCCACCGTCCGGCGTTGCCCGCAGTTCAAGTGGACTACAACACGTGGACCACCGTGTCGCCCGCCACAGAGGCCAATAGCTTGGATCTCATCGGGCAGTTCAAAAGAAACCTGTTCGAGCCGCATCGGATTGCCTTTGACAGCTTCACCTTAGACGACGGTTGGGATGCGAAGAACAGCCTGTGGGATCTAAACACCAATGGATTTCCCAATGGATTCAAACCTCTGTTGGCTGCGTTGCAGCCCATGGGAACGAAGCTGGGCCTGTGGCTCTCACCCTCCAGCGGGTATGAGCATGCGGCCTGGGGCGCAAAGCAGGGGTATGCCCGGAATGCGACGTTCGACTGGTTTCTCTGTCAGAGTGATCCCGGCTATCGCCGCTCCATGAGCCGCCTCGTCCCGGATTTGATCCGTAATTATGATGTGGGTTTTTTCAAGATGGACGGCTTCTGCGCCAGTTGCGACACCCCGTTGCACGCTCACCATCTGGACGGCGATTTCGCCCGCGAGGCCAATGTGGATGCCTTCATTGAAATGCTCACCGCCATGCGGAAGGCCAAGCCCGGTGTGTATTTGGACCCAACGAGTGGGATGTGGCTCAGCCCGTGGTGGCTGTGGTTTGTGGATTCGGTTTATGCCGATACCTACGACGGAACCGCTCCGGCCTTGGTGCCTTCTCCCAATGGGTTCGATGGTGCGACTACCATCCGCGATGCGCTATTGCGTCGAAGAATCGCCTCAAATCCTGGATTTGATCCCGCCGCCATCGAAACCCTCGGAGTTTATCTAGACCCCACTCTGGCCATTGATCCCGCCAGTTTTTTTGATAGCTGGCACGACAACGCCATGATGGTCGCCGGCCGTGGAAACCGCCTGCTCACCTTCTACATGAACCCGGCGAAGTTCCCGAATCCCGAGCGGGATTGGCCATTCCTGGCGCGCATGATCGATTGGGCCCGGCACAACGCGGCGACACTCGCTCAAACCGAGATGATCTTGGGCGACCCCTACCGCGGGGAGGCCTACGGTTATGCTCATTTTCTGGGACGGCGCGGAATCCTGGCTCTGCGCAATCCCTTCATTCAGCCCCAGACGGTGCACGTGAAGTTGGATGAATCCAGTGGTTGGAAGCCAAGCGACGCTGGAAACGGGACGTATGCCGCCACGGTGGTCTTCCCGTATCATGAGACGCTGCAGCCTCTTCTTCGGCAGGGCGATTTGCTCACGCTGCAATTGCAGCCTTACCAAACAATCCTCATCGAAATTGAAGCCAGCGGAAAATCATCCCTCCCCTTCGCCGGGGTGCGAGTTCGCGAAATAGATCGCTCGGAAAGAAGGATTTCTTGGGAGGCTTTTGGATCCCCAGGGGCAAAACTCTCGGTACCGGTTTCAGGATTGCCCAAGCCCAGCAAGATTGAATGGGCGGGTCGTCCGATCAAGAGCACTGGAAGCGCGGGAAGCATGAAGCTGCCCCTGAATTTCCCGGGTGAAGCGCAGCGTAGTTTTGTCGAATCCGGCCGCCTCCAGACGGCTCTCGCCACGAACAGCACGAGCCAGATTGAAGGCACGGCAACGGTGACCATCGCGAAAGGAACGAAGGCGTTTCTCTATGTGCTGTGCCAGGATCCGTCGCCTTCTGATTTGCAATTTCAATGCCGGGCAACCCTCAACGGAATTCCGGTTCCCGCTTCAGCCATACACACGCTTGTGGGCTCGAAAACCACTTTGCGGGAGGTACGAGAGTTGCCCTTGAAACCGTGGGTTTTCTTTCGGTTTCCCGTGCCGGAAGGGGAAAACTCCCTACGGCTCACGCTCAGTCCCGCCACCTCGAAGACGAAGACGTTTGAAGTCCAGGCGGGATGGTGGCTTTGGACCGAAGAGCCTCTGCAACGGGCCATTCTGACCATGGAGTTTGATGAGAGTTTGCCGTCGGTCTTGGCGAAGGTTCTCCCGAGTCCCTCCGGTATGGAGGTCCAACGGCAGGTCATTCCCCTGCAGGGGTTGCAGTCGTTTACTTCAAGATCTTCGACGCGCCTGAGCGAGTGAGCGCGGAGAGAATGGAGGTGCAGGAGTTGGCGGCCGGGCCGGTCGGGCAGCAGATCCGGGATTCTGTGTTCCAGAACACCCTCTTGAGCGTCGAAGGGTGAGCGTTGCCTTATCCGGCGGCCTCGTCGGTCGGGCTCCGTCGATTAGTCTTCGGTCGGCCCCCGAAGGCGTTGCAGGGTTATTTCGACCGACTGGGTGTCGTCACTGACCCATACCGATCCGTCTTGGACCGTGATTTGCAGCGCCATGGTCCGTTGTACCAAAGCGGCGAGGCCTTGGCTCTGCTTGGAGGGAATTAGCCAGACGCTCAGATTGCGCAGGCGGGTGAGCCGGTTTTCGAGGTCCTTCCACCAGGCCGGTGCATTGGAATGGAAGTTGTAGACCGAGAGGCGTTCGACGCGGGCGGAGGTTCGGAGCAATCGCTTTTCGTCCGGCTGACCGAGGTCGATCCAGTGGGTGACGCGCCCGGTGGCATCTTTTTGCCAGAGACTCGGTTCATCGGGCTCCCACATGTCCTTGGCCAGCTCGAGCGGGCTTTCGTCCGGTGAGGCCGGCGCGTTGAGTGCCAGTGCTAGAAGGCGGACGACCAAGCGCTCATCGGTCTCGGAAGGATGCCGAGCGATGGTTACGGCATGATCGCAGTAGATGTTGCGATCCATATCCGAGAGCTGGAGCTGAGCTTTGTGAATGGTTGCTTTGAGGGCCATGGAAGCGGTTTCGAACGCTAAATTAGCAGAGGCCGGTTGTCGGGAACATCCTGATGAGGCCGGAGAAGAACGATGGGTAAAAAATCGATCCTCGACGCACCGTGGTTAGAAAGAGCGTTCCGTGGGCGGTGGGATTATCTCTGTCTCAGAGCGTCCGTCCTTCCAACGCTGGCAAGCAGTCTCTTGAGCTGGAAGCGGGTTTTCATGGGTTTATTGGGTTTATTGGTGTTGGAAAATCTTCCGCGGTGGGTGGCTTTGTCGATGGCGTGGCGCCGATCCTCGACTCGAGAGTTTTTGGTCATCGGAACTATTCTTCTGCCCTTTCATGCGTTGGATTAATCCGAAACGGATCATTTTATTTTTATTTTTTGTGAGCGGCCTACCCCGAGGTCTAGGTCCGGTCCGACGGATATTCCGAGACTGAAGGCGTTGAGGGTGTTTTTTGTGAATAAAATAAATTTGCGATTAATACAAATTTGCTCTTTTGACCGGTGGGCTCGTGAGGTAACTCTGCCCCGTTACCCCGTTTTTCATTAATTCTAACCCCGACCCTTGGGATCGTGGGACGCAACTCGAGAACCCGTGCCTCAATGACTTGGGCGGCTGCGGGATCCTCGCGTTTTGGAACGGGGACGCCCCTGTGATGCGGATGGCTCTTCCATGGCAGGCATGGTCCGCGCCTTCCTGGAGACGAACTGCATCAAGGGAAGGCGCTCTGTTGAACGAGAGGCTTCCGCGATGATTGCGGTGATGCAAAACATCGAGCAGGACCGGGCCGATGAATCAACCACGGCAGAACGCTTGTTTGTGCAGGCCTACGATGAGTTGAGAAGTATGGCCATCAGCAAGATGTTGGTGGAGGACGCGGGGCACACTCTTCAGCCAACGGCTTTGGTTCATGAAGCCTGGCTCCGTTTGGGGGCCGGCGATCAGCCCTCTTGGGATAACCGGGCCCACTTTTTCTGCGCAGCCGCCAAGGCCATGAACCGTATCCTCGTGGAACGTGCTCGCCGCAAGAATACACTGCGCCGTGGCAAACGAGCGATGCATGTGGATATCGATGGAATCGAGATCGCGATACGATCGGCGGAGGACCGGTTGCTGATCCTGGACGGTGCTCTGAACCGTCTCGCAGAACTGAGTCCCCAAAAAGCGGAGTTGGTGAGGCTGAGATATTTTGTGGGTTTGACCCTCGTCGATGCAGCCCAAGTTCTCGAAATCTCCGAACCCACGGCAAAGCGTTGGTGGACTTATGCCCGCGCCTGGCTCTTTCGGGAGTGCCACAATACGGAGGAACCCATTTTTCCCCCAGACCTGCCCTTGTCTAACTTAGCCTTGGGATAATTTGCGTAAAGTTCATTAATTGGTATAAAAATAGTCAACTTAATATGAACAGGTCAATTAATTTATTAATTTTGTAATATATATAAGGCAATTTGTTTATTATAATCTATTTTTAAAGTTTTTAGAGTAAGCGATTAATGTAGTAAAATAATCACTTCCTGTATTCCATGATCTCCGATCCTGACCTTGAAGAGTCCATATTTAATTCGGCTCTGCTGTTGGAGACACCCGAGGCCCGAGCCGCGTATCTGGACTCATCGTGCGCTGGAAAACCTGAGCTTCGTCGGCAGGTGGAGGAACTCATTGCCGCTGGGGAAGCCGCCGGCACCTTTTTGGCTCAACCCGCCTTAGCCGTTCCACTCATTGAGACACCGGACGCCACTTCCAGAGAGAGTGTAACCCCTGCTGGTTTCGAGGTCCTGGGGTCTTACGTGGGACGTTACCGGTTGCTTCAGCTCATAGGCCAAGGGGGCTGCGGGCGGGTTTTTCTGGCAGAGCAGGAGCAACCGGTTCGACGCCAGGTCGCACTGAAGGTGATCAAACTAGGCATGGATACGCGGGCGGTGGTGGCGCGGTTTGAGGCAGAGAGGCAAGCGCTCGCATTAATGGACCACCCGCACGTCGCAAAGGTGTTGGATGCAGGAGCGACGGAAACCGGGCGGCCATTTTTTGTCATGGATTTCGTGCGTGGGATCCCAATCACTCGATACTGCGACCAGCACCACCTTGATCTCCATCAGTGTCTCGAATTGTTCATCAAAGTTTGCCATGCGGTTCAGCATGCGCACCAAAAAGGGCTCATCCATCGAGACATCAAGCCCTCTAATATTCTAGTCCTATCGGTCGACGGGATTCCTACCCCCAAGGTCATCGACTTTGGCATCGCCAAGGCGACAGAGAGCCGGCTGACAGAACATACCGTTCACAGCGAGTTGCACCAATTTATCGGCACCCCGGCCTATATGAGCCCGGAACAGGCCGATATCGGAGTGATCGACATTGATACACGCAGTGACATCTACAGCCTAGGTGTGCTCCTCTACGAATTGCTGGTGGGTAGCACACCGTTCAATGGGCAGGAGATGTTGGCCTCGGGCATCGACTCAATGCGCAAGACGATCCGCGAGAAGGAACCGATACGCCCGAGTGCACGGCTCACGGACATGCCTAGGAATCGTCTTGCTAGCAACTCCCAGCTGCCCTCCAAATTATGTATGGAGAAGGACCGTCAGCGCCGCTATCATACTGCAAATGATTTAGCGGCCGATTTGAAGCGGTATCTCAATCATGAGCCGGTCCTCGCTCGCCCGCCCAACCAGCTTTATCGTCTCCTAAAGATGGTGCACCGTAATCAGACTGTGTTTGCATCCGTTGTCGTTGCAATATTTATAATGGTGATTGGAACAGTGGTAAGCACTTGGTATGCAGTACGAGCCAATAACGCTGAAAAAGCACAGAGTTACTTACGAATAGATGCCCAAAAAAAAGAGATCGAATCTAGGAATAGTTATACGAACGAAATAATACTCCGAACAATTGCTGAAAAATCATTAGAGCAACTTCGTCGACTTGTCTACATATCAGATATGAATGTAGCTGACCATGCGCTGCGAGAAGGAAACATAGGGTCCGCGGCAATATTATTAAAAAAACACGTTCCGATAGACGGTCAATCCGACTTGCGAGGCCTGGAGTGGCGTTACCTTTTTCAACAGACTCGGGGAGATGATCGTCAAACACTGGAACCGCATCGCGATGCAACATCTTGTGTGGAATATTCGCCAGACGGAAAGACGCTAGTCACTTCTAGTTTTGACGGAACAATGAGGGTGTGGAAACGTAATCCAGACGGTCGAATCGGGAGCTTTTTCAGCATTACAAACCAGGCACACAGTCGCAAATCGTTCAGCTTTTCATCGAAATCAAATTTTCTTTCTATTAATAACCATAATCAACTGATTATACTAGATAGTAGTACTTATAAAAACATTTGGGATCTTGGGCCGATTATATTTAAAAATGATTACGGCAGTCAGACGTTTTCTCCGGATGGTCAACAGTTGGCGGTCAAAATCAACGAAGGAATAAGTGTCTGGGATATGAATACCAGACAGCGAATAGTTATTGCATGGCAAAGTTTTAATTTTGGTAGCAGTCTGGAATTCTGTTCTGGCAATAAAGTGTTGGCTATAGCCAATAGAAACACTGTTCAAACATGGGATACATCTGTATTTCAAAAAATAGCAGAAAGCCAGCAAACAAGCAGCATGATCACAAGTCTTGTTGCTTTAAAAACTGGCGATTATATATTTGTTGGCAGGCGAGATGGGACAATCACTTTGCTAAGTGTACAAAAACTCAAGGTAATTAAAAAATGGAAAGCGCATTCCAGTCTGGTTTATGGGCTCGCGATTTCCCCCGATGAAAAAACCATCGCTTCGGGGGGAGGTGATCAAATTATTAACCTTTGGGGCATTTCGGGATTAATAATAGGTGGAGGGTCCACTGAAGCGTTGAAATCACTCCGAGGCCACTGCAATCAAATTTGGGCGCTAGCATTTTCTCAAGATGGCCGATACTTGGCTTCCGGCAGCAAGGAGGGTGTAGTCAATCAATGGGATCTACTGTCTGAAGGAATCGCCAAGTTTTCTGAAAAGGCACAGGACTCTAAAAATGATTTAACACAACAGATAAATTTAGAGTTAGCTGAAATTCCATATGCGGGTGACACATACGATTCCTCTAATCATTTTATGGCGCATCCGCACAAAATTGGGTGTGGATTAGATATGGTAGAAATGCCGACGGGTCATATTAAGTGGGAGTTTAAATATGATTCTTCGAAAAGACTATCAAGTGTGATTTTTTCAAGGTCAGATAAATTTGTAGGTTTTGGAGGGCATGATAATATTATTCGAATACTTGAAACAGAGACTGGAAAACTGCACTCCAAAATGACTGGTCACTTCTCTGCAGTGAGTGCATTAATTTTCTCTCCGGACGATCGAAATATTATATCTGGAGGTACAGATGGCACGATTAAAATATGGGATATCGAAACCGGTAGAGAAATAATCTCTTTAGATACAAAAAAGGGGTTTGTGCGTGATTTAAAGTTTGATTCAAAATTTAATACATTAACTGCATATTTCGACCGTCAAAACGAGGGTGTGTTCGAAATAAAGTTTCCTAATCTATCAGAAATAGATTCTTCGGGAGTGAATTGATTTGAGTTGGTTGGATTGGTAGTGTTAAACGTGTTTAGTTTTAAATTAACTAATTATTAAAACAATCCCCAATCGTCATTTTATTATTTATATATTAGTAATAAATTTATCTGGCAGGAGAGTAAGGTCTGAATTGTGGGCCGGATTCGGTCCGTAGAGTCGATGAAGCCCGCCAACAAATTCCGGATGTTGCGACGGTACTGCTGCTGAAGGCGGAGTTGGTGGACGGGACAGACGGGGCCCAATCAAGCGAGACAGAGCCATGCCTGTCAGCGCCCGGACACAGACCTCAATGGATGGGATGCTCAACTAGGCTGTGTCGTGTGGGTGATCACGCGCTCAAGGACATCAAGAGGCGGTTCACCGCTCTGTTTCGTCGCTCTAAAGGGAACTCACCCGGGCGGGGATAGAAGCAACACGCGCGAAGTCATGACTGGATCGCGTGGGCGGCGAACGCCGCAGGGTGGCTTACCCCCGCGGATGCGAGCCCGATGACGGGGTACGGGCGATGACTAGGCCCACTTCGGGTAGGGCTCCGAATCTTAGGGATCCGCGGGGAGGCGTGCTCCTGCTACGGATCCCTTCACCGTTTCTAGTCACCGTACCCGTACCTATTGGCCGCAGCACTTCTTGTACTTCTTGCCGCTGCCGCAGGGACACACGTCGTTGCGGCCCACACGGGGAACCGCATGCATCGGTTGCGCCTTGGACAACACGTCGTTGGCTTCGCTGACCAGGTTGCTGGACTCTGCCAAAGAGGCTGGATCTTGGAACGGGGCGGCCGTCTCGTGGGTGGTCGTCTGGGGCAGGTTGTGCAGGAACTGCTCAAAGGCCATCAGACTCGAGGCGCTGCGGAAGATGTTGTGGCAGATCTCCGACTTGATGTTGACCATCAAGGCGTCGAACAACTTGAAGGCCTCGGCCTTGTACTCGATGAGCGGGTCCCGCTGGCCGTAGGCGCGCAGACCGATGGAGTTGCGCAGTGAATCCATCCCGTAGAGGTGTTCCTGCCAGAGACGGTCGATGGCATCGAGGATCGTGTAGCGCTCAATGTTGGCCAACGCGTCGACGCGCTCGAAGCTCACCTTCAGCTCGTAGGACTCACGGATGGACTTCGAAATAAAGTTGAGCACCGAGAACTGTGCCTCGCTCAGACCATCGAACATCGACCCCTCCACCGGAGCCACCTTGCCCGCACGGGCGGCCTTGAGGATCTCTTCCTCCGGCATCCCCAGCGGGAAGTTCAGGTTCACCCAGTCGGCCATGCCGCGGATGTCCCAATCACCCGGGTCCGAATCGCGGTGCGTGAACTGCTCCACCTTCTGCAGGACGACCTCTTCCATGATGTCCATCAGGCGATCCCGAACATCGTCGGAATGGATAATGTCGTTGCGGAAGCCGTAGACGACTTCGCGCTGCTTGTTCATCACGTCGTCGTACTCGAGCGTGCGCTTGCGCTGCTGGAAGTAATGACCTTCGACACGCTTTTGCGCCGTCTGGATCGACCGGTTGAGCAGCGGGTGCTCGAGCTCTTGGCCTTCTTCGAGACCCATGCGCTCCATGACCTTGGTGATGCGCTCGGAGCCGAAGAGACGCATGAGGTCGTCTTCGAGCGAGATGAAGAAATGGGAAGAACCCGGATCGCCCTGACGCGAGCAGCGGCCGCGCAACTGGCGGTCAATGCGGCGCGATTCATGGCGCTCGGTGCAGAGCACGTGCAGGCCGCCCAACTCGGTAACCCCGGCCCCCAGTTTGATGTCGGTGCCGCGACCGGCCATATTGGTGGCGATGGTCAATGATCCCTTCTGACCCGCACGGGCCACAATTTCGGCCTCCTGCTCGTGGTATTTCGCGTTGAGCACCGAATGCACGATGCCTTCCTTTT
Organism: Verrucomicrobiota bacterium; assembly: GCA_026397755.1. GTDB lineage: Bacteria > Verrucomicrobiota > Verrucomicrobiia > Limisphaerales > UBA9464 > SXXZ01. The sequence continues at coordinate 4,917 of JAPLUF010000288.1, read as the reverse complement.
TGAGCATCCGACTGAGCATCTCGCTCGACTCCACGGAAATGGTACCCACCAAGATCGGTCGACCTTGCGTGTGCAATTCCTTGAGCTCCTTGAGTACCGCGTTGAACTTCTCGCGCCGGGTCTTGTAGACCGTGTCGTTGGAGTCTTTGCGGATGTTGGGTCGGTTGGTCGGGATGGTCAGCACCCCCAGCTTGTAGATGTCGAAAAACTCCTGGGCTTCGGTCTCGGCCGTGCCGGTCATGCCCGCCAGCTTGGTGTAGAGGCGGAAGTAGTTCTGGATGGTGATCGTGGCCAGCGTCTGGGTTTCGCGCTCGATTTGGACGTTTTCCTTGGCCTCGACCGCCTGGTGCAGACCCTCACTCCAACGCCGGCCGCTCATCAGACGGCCGGTGTGCTCATCGACGATGATGACCTTGTTGTCCTGCACCACGTATTGGACGTCGCGCTCGTAGAGGCAGTAGGCCTTGAGCAGTTGGCTCAGCGCGTGAATGACGCCTGCCTTCTCCTCGAATTGCGCCTGAATACCGCCCTTGGCTTCCATGCGCCCCTTGGCGTCGAGCTCGGCCGAGGTGTCGATCTGGTGGTAGAGCGTGGGCAGGTCGGGCAGCACGAAGGCGTCCGGATCGTTCGGGCTGAGATGGGCACGGCCCTTTTCGGTGAGGTCGGCCTCGTGGGACTTCTCCTCGATGGCGAAAAATAGTTCCTCCTTCTGGGCGTACAGTTCTTTCTTCGACTGGTCGGTGAGCAGTTGGGCTTCGTAGCGCTGCACCAACTGCTGATTGCGGGGCTCCTCGAAGACGCGCATGAGGCCTTCGGAGCGCGGTTGGCCGAGTTTGGACCGGTACAGCAGCATGCCGATCTCCTGTTCCAGATCGGCGGCGTTCTTGGGCGGGACGCCGTTTTCAGGGCGCAGATTGGGAATGAGGGCCTCGGCTTCGCGCAGGAAGCGGTTGCAGAGTTCATGCTGCGCCTGAACCAGCCGTTGGACCGACGGCTTGAACTCGACGAACTTCTGGTCCATCGACACGACCGCGGGACCCGAGATGATCAGCGGCGTTCGCGCTTCGTCGATGAGGATGGAGTCCACTTCGTCGACGATGGCAAAATAGTGGCCCCGCTGGACTTGCTCTTCCTTACGGGTAGCCATGCCATTGTCGCGCAAGTAGTCGAAGCCGAACTCGGCGTTGGTGCCGTAGGTGATGTCACATTGGTACATCTCCCGACGCACCGACGGCGGTTGGTCATGCAAAATGCAGCCGACGGTGAGGCCCAGGAACGTGTAGACATGGCCCATCCAGTCGGAGTCGCGTGCGGCCAAGTAGTCGTTGACGGTGACCACATGGACACCCCGTCCGGTCAGGGCGTTCAGGTAGACGGGCATGGTTCCGACCAGCGTCTTACCCTCGCCAGTGGCCATTTCCGCGATCCGGCCCAAGTGAAGCCCCATGCCGCCAATGAGCTGCACATCGAAGGGCACCATTTCCCAGCGGATGGGATGTCCGCGGACCTCGACATCGGTGCCGCAGAGACGTCGGCAGGCGTTCTTGACGACGGCGAAGGCTTCGGGGATCAGGGCTTCGAGCTCGCGCTTCAGCTCATCGTTGTCCTGGATGGTCGACAGCCGGGCCTTCCAAGCGGCGGTCTTCTCGCGAAGCACCGACTCAGGCTGTGACTGGAGTTCCTGCTCGATCTGGTTGATCCGGGCAACGAGCGGACGGAGGCGCTTGACCTCACGGTCATTGCGGGACCCGAATATCTTACGGAAAATCAGACCGATCATGGGTGTCTCAAGTTAAAGAACCGGCAAGCTAAGTAACCCCACCCCCAGCGTCAAAGGCTTTGACCGGAACTCGCGGGCCGTTTCGGAGCAGGGTCTGAGGTTATTTGCGTCCTCTGGGGACGTGGTGAGGCGTTGCCGGACAAACGCTAGAAGCCTGAGTCCTCCAGAGTCGGTCCGACTTTGATCTGGCGCGGGATTCCCTCACCCGGGCAGCCTCATCGGCATCTGCATGAAGCGCTTCGTTCACCCCCTGATCTCTAGCACCGTCTTGGCCTTGGTGAGCGGTTGGATCGCCAGCGGATGCAAGCCGGCTACCACGCCCGGGGCGGCTGCGGCCAAGGGTGCAGGAGGCATGGTCTTTCAGGTTGTGGCGGTGGAGGCTCGCCTGCAGCCCGTGGCCGAGGTGGTCTCGTTGGTGGGAACCGTGACCCCCAATGAGTCGGTGGAAATCAAATCCGAAACCGATGGTGTGGTGCAGACAATAGGCTTCTCTGAGGGTCAGTCGGTCGAGGCGGGGGCACTCCTGCTGTCTCTCGATCATACTAAGTTCCAGGCAGCCCTGCAGGAATCCGAGGCTTCGCTAGAGCTGAGTCGGGCCAATTTCGAGCGAGCCCAGCAAATGTTCCGGGGCAAGCTAATCGCTCAGCAAGAGTTCGATCAGGCATCGGCGACCTTTCAGGTCAATCAGAGTGCCGTCGAGCTGCGCCGACGGTTGCTCAAAGACGCCCGCATCGTGGCCCCCTTTTCGGGCACCACCGGGGCCCGTCAAATTAGTCCGGGCCAAGTCATCTCCCGCAACACGCCGCTCACTACTCTGGTGGACCTTTCAGTGATGAAGGTAGAACTGAACCTGCCGGAACGGTTCTTGGGCCAGGTGCGCATTGGTCAGAAGGTGGACTTTTATGTGGATGCTTATCCGAAGGAGCGTTTTTCGGGTGAGGTCTATTTCATTTCCCCGCAATTAGACCCAGGCACCCGGACCGCCTTGGTTAAGGCTCGCGTGGCCAATCCGGAGGCGCGCCTTCGGGGTGGGATGCTGGCCCAGTTGGCCTTGTCGGTGCGCCTTCGGGAATCGGCATTGGTCATTCCGGAGCCGTCGGTCATCGCCAGTGGAGAAACCAATTTGGTCTTTGTGGTGAGTCCTCAAAACCAGGCCGTGATGCGTCCGGTCCGTCTGGGAATGCGGTTGGCCGGCAAGGTTGAAGTTCTCAGTGGTATCGAGCCGGGCGAGAAGGTGGTGGTGGAGGGTGGGAAGAAGATTTTCCCTGGGGCTCCCCTCAAGCTTTCGGGACCGGAGTCTACTGCACCCTACTTGCAATAATCGCTGACGAGTGCCTGCTAGGTTTGCGGGACTGACGCAGAAAGTTTGTTTACTGGGATCAGAAACAGATTGACCCGAACACAGTCTCCGAGGCCTTCTTTTCTGCGTTACCCCTGTTACACCGAGCATGAGCGAGGCTTTGTCCATGACCTTGCGCCAGCGTCTGGCCACCGTGCGTGCTTGTGAGCCCGCCGACGTGGGCCTCTGGGCGTTGATGGAGTGCGTTTCTCCCTGGAAACGGCCCCAGTATCAGCTGGCTCGATGGATTCAGCCCAAGGCCTTTATTCAGGATGTTAGCGTGGTCGAGGACGCTCTGAATGCCACGCGACCTGAGCAGGTGAAGCTGGCCATCACCGACTTGCATGACCGGGCTCGCCGTCGGCCGGTCTTTTGGAGGGATTCGTTGGGTTTGCGGGTCTCCGGGCGACGCTTGTTGATCGTGGCCCAGTTGGGTTTTCAGAGTGTGTCGTTGCAGTGAACTCCTCTTCGGTAGCCGTTCTCCGATAGCACCTTTTTTTCGGTGGCACAGCGTCCCCAACAAAAAAGGCGCCTGCGTTGCCGCAGGCGCCCTTGAGATACGTTGAGTGGACTATTCCTGAGCATCAGAGCCGCCGCTGGCGGACTCGCTGGCAGCAGGTGCATCACCCGAAGAGGCTTTTTCGCGCTCTTCCATGGCAGCCTTGCGGCTGAGGCGGACACGGCCCTTTTCATCCTGACCGAGGAGTTTCACCCAAATCTCGTCGCCGAGCTGGACGATGTCTTCGACCTGCTTGACGCGGAAGTTGGCTAGCTCGCTGACGTGCACCAGACCTTCGCGGCCCGGGAGGAACTCTACAAAGGCTCCGAAGTCTTTGATGGTCACAACCTTGGCTCGGTAGATCTTTCCGATCTCCAGGGGTTCGCCGGAACCTTCGCCTTCGCCACCAGCCGGGGCGTCGACACGACGGCCACCGCGATCTCCGCCGCGACCACCACGGTCTGCGACACGGCCGCCGCGATCTCCGCCACGAGCACCACGGTCTCCGCCACGGTCTCCACCACGATCGGCGCCGCGCTCAGCGCCGCGCTCGGGGCGTTCAGCACGCTCCGGACGGGCTTCTTCGCTGGCTGCAGGGGCTCCCTCTTCCGGGGCACCGGTGGAGGGCGGGATTTCTCCACGCTCTTCCATGGCGGCCTTGCGGCTGAGCTTCACGCGGCCCTTTTCGTCGACGCCGATGCACTTCACCCAAATGTCGTCACCCATCTTGATGACGTCTTCAACGCGGGCGACGCGCTTGTTGGACAGCTCGCTGACGTGCACCAGGCCGTCTTGACCCGGGAACACTTCGACGAAGGCGCCGAACTCCTTGATGGTCACGACGCGGCCCTTGTAGACCTTGCCGATTTCGATCTCGGCGCTCAGCGCTTCGATTTCGCGGCGGGCGATTTCCATGCCTTCCGGGGACACGGAGAACACCTTCACGGTTCCGTCGTCCTCGATGTTGATTTCGCAGCCGGACTCTTCGACCAGGCGCTTGATGTTCTTGCCGCCAGGCCCGATCAGCGCGCCGATCTTCTCGGGGTTGATCTTCAGGGTGACGATGCGCGGGGCGTACTTGGAGATGTCGGAGCGCGGAGCCGGCAGCGTGGTGAGCATGTGGGCCAGGATCACGCCACGGGCCACGCGGGCCTTCTCGATGGTCTGCTCCATGATCGGCAGCGGGATACCCTTGAGCTTCAGATCCAGCTGGAAGCCGGTGATGCCCTTTTCGGTTCCGGCGATCTTGCAATCCATGTCGCAGAACGCGTCTTCCCAGCCGATGATGTCGGTGAGGAG
>JAPLUF010000390.1 GCA_026397755.1 Verrucomicrobiota bacterium | reverse complement strand
TGACAATCGGCGGCGCTTTTCATCTTCAACCGCCCAGAGATCCAGCCCTGTGAGAAGCGGGTGCTTCTCTTGAGGCCCGCTTGTTCAACGACAATTATTCTTCCCTCCGCCAGAAGGTCCTCATCCCAGGCCACCCAACCATACTGGCACCCAAGCCAAGACACGCCGGAGGCACTACGGCTCGCTTGGCGGCCACAGCCAGGGTGAAACCGAGGAGTCTAGGAAATGGCCTCCACCCGGCACCCTCTCCACCGGTCAAGGCGTGGGGCACCCAGTTTTTCCAGCAAAGAATCAACGAAAGCGCCAACCCTCCGGGCGGGTCACCTGCCCCTGATCCTTAGGTTCGATTCCGGGCCTGGCTGGATCGCTGGGAGCTGATCTTGCGTTCCAGTCGGTTGCGACAATGGATCAATCGGACATCAGAAGGCGCCACACCGTGAACCCGAACAGCGCACCAAAGGCAGTCACTCCTCACCACCCAAAGGACGGTTCGCCATCCGATGTCCGGCAAGGGCAAGTCCACCTTCCTCATAGCACAAAGCCCGTTGCCGATGAGCGCGCCGGTCAGGGCACCTCCCGCAGGCGCCGCGTTGTCGATCACGGACCAAGCTAAAAGCCCAAAGACCGCCATGGACCGGCTCAATGCGTTGACCGTGACCGCCCAAAACCCGCCGTGAAGACATCGCTCCAGAACATGCGGCATCGAGACTTTATTCGAACAACGGGAATTCCTATATTCCGAGCGATACCCCGGATCTCCGGCGATCCGGGATATCTTGAACAGATGAAGTCTATCTCATGCATCCGGACTTGTGGGTGCGCACGTCCTCGATGAGTTCAATCGAGGAGACGGTCGCGGCCCTCGGTCGGGTCATTTATCGATACGTTTGTAGACAAGGAATGCATCGGGTCGCGTTTTCGTGTCGCCGGTGAAGATCCCCAGCAATTGCTCGTACCAGACCCCGTCATGAATCTTGTAAATGCTATGATATGTGCCTTCATGGTGCAAAGCATAGAAGTGGTTCAAACCTTCACGCACCTCGATCTTCATCGGGCAGCTCATCTTGCCTTCAAGTTTTCCATTCTTGTCATAGATCTCAAGGTCCTCATGTCCCATCGAGATGCGCTTGATCCGGTAACCGCCATCAGGGATAGAAGCCTTCCAATTACCCAGCAACTTCTTCCACTCGGCTCGGACAGGATTCAAGTCGGGTTGCGTTTCCATGACCTTGTTGACGGTAACCACTTTGACGATTTCCCGGAGTCCTTTTACGTCGAGGCTCTTGTGGGATGGTAATTCTGCCTCTTTCCAGGCTTGCTCCCTCAGTTCGTCAGTCTGCTTTTTGGAAGGAGCCGAGATTTTGGGGTCAAAGAATTGGACGGTGGTATAATTCCGACCCTCGCCTGCCTTGAAAGGAGAAACCTGTTGCGTGAAGATCCAGGCAGAAAAATGGGGGTCTTTTGTTGCCACCTTTTGCCAGAATTTCGAGAAGACCGTCTTCTCCATTTTTTCGTAATCCCCTTCCCTTCCCGGGGTAGCTCTCATAGAACCGACCAACGCCTGCGAGGAACTGGAATCCGATTCGGAGCGCACAAAGGTTGTGTAATCGACGAGCTGTTCAATACTCGACGAGATGACAGTCCTGGAGTCCCCGGTGCGGCGAATCAGGTCCTCCAGCTTCTCCTTTCCAAAGAAGCCCTCGATCTCCTGCAAGGTGTTATTGTTGGCATCGCTCAGAGAATCAAAAATCGTGACCGATGCGAAATCGTATCCGGCCGCCTTCGGGTCGGCGGCTTTCCACACGGACCAACCGTGGATCTTTCCACGGCGGGCCAGTTCACTATTAATCTCGAGCCACTCTTTTCGACAGGATAAATAGGTATCATCTTTGCCTGGTTTCACCTGAATGTGATTGATTCGATAGCAGCCCCACGGTCGCTGAGCAGCCTTGGTTCGGGTCTCTAAAGTCGCGGCACCGGCATTGGTCTCGGCCCCCCGCAACCGGGCGCCATCGAGGGCAAGGATTCCGGCCAAGAGGGCCATCCAAACACGGGCATTTAATCGCTTCATAGTGTATTTGAGGATCAGTTTTTGATGATGGTTTTACGCTAATCGAGAATGCCTTTACCGGCCAAACAGCCGCGAGAGCCTCTCTTCACCACATGCGTGAAACGTGGATGGAACGGATCATTTTATTTTAAAAATCTTTTTCTCGATACCCTTCGGGAGCTCCTGCAGCCGGATTTTCCCTTGTATCCACCCGTGCCCGGCATCGGGGTTTGAACCGCCCTTTACTGGCTGGTTTTCAACCGCCCGGTGACACTGATGAGGTCACTGACCCATCGTGGCGCGATCCTAGGCTCTGCTCCACGCGTAGAGATCGATGCTGCAGACCTCCTCAAATCCGAGCTTCGCGCAGATCGGGGCCGAAGTTTTTCGATCAGCCTGAAGCACCGCTGCGTGCTTTCCCATGGCGTGCGCATCCGCAAGCCGAGCGGCCAGCATCGCCGTGTAGATACCGTGTCCGCGATGTTCGCCGAGCGTGGCTGCGCCCTGCATCACGACGAGGCTGCTGCCGCCGGGAACAAACATACTGGAAACCGACACCGGGCTCTCAACCCCTTCAAGGAACGCAAGATAGTTGGTGGACCCGAGACCACCTGAGGGGATTAAATCCAACCATATTTCGGCTAACCGCTTGGGCATGGGGTATGCGGTGGTGTAGAGGCGGATGATGTCATCGCGATCGGCATCGCTCGCTCGCCGCACGGTAACCCTTGGATTGCAACTGAAGGTTCTTCCCAGTTCTGTGAGAACCAGTCCCGCCAACTCGATCGCCTTTGAGAAGCCGGCAGCCTCGAGCCGAGTGACTAGATCGACGGGCGTGGACGATGGATTGAGCCACCATCCGACTGTATGGCTTCGATTGCCGTAAAACTCTTTCACCTGTGCAATGACAGCATCCGCGTTGCTCTCCGTCAGTGTGGAGGCACCGACCATGTTACCGAGTGGGTGTGATACCTCGGGTGTGGCATGTGCCCGAAGGCCTGGAAATTTAACCACATCCCAGCAACCAGGCATTTCTGGAAAATCAAAAATGCTGTTCTCAATGGCGTGCATGATAGATGTCTTGGTTGCGTGCATGTTAAATTTCCTGTCACTAGCCTGGCATTCGCGAGGAACCAACGTCATTATTAACGGTGATCATTAATAAATAACGTAGAGGCTCCTGGATTTTACGAACTTCCGATTCGCTTACGGCTTACCGACTGGCTTCGCCCCAAACGCCCACAAGTGTCCGGCGGTGCGGACGTAGAGCGCCTCGCCGGCGATGGCGGGCGTGCTGCGAACGCTTTCGCCAAGTTTGTTGACGGCCACCACGTCGAACGTGTCGCCGGCACGAACCACGGTGAACACACCTGATTCGTTGACAGTGTAGATGTATCCGTTCGCCGCGATGGGCGACGCCACTGCCTGGCCGCCGGTCCCCAGCCGTTCGCGGTCGAGAATGCGCTTGCCGGTCTTCGGATCAACCACTGTCCAGAGACCGCCGTCGCGGAGAAAATGCACGCGACCCCGATAAAACAAGGGCGACGGCATCTCGGAAAGGCCCTTGGTGGTTTCCCACAGCACCTGGGTATCGGTGCTGTCTTCCTTGCCACCGGGTCGTATGGCCACAAATCGGTCCGCATTGAACTTGTCCTTGGTGAACGCCACCGACGCGTCCCACTCGGCCTTGGTCACGACCTCGTCGTGATTCTCGTCGATAAATGCACCCAACATGTTGCGCATCGGGAAACCATTCCCGGGCACATCGATGGGGATATCCTTGCGGATATGCCAGATCACGGACAGGGGCACCTCTTTAAGGGCCAGTTTGCCATCTTTGTTGGCGTCATACGTGCCGATGATTTTATCCCAATCGAATAGAGGATCATTGGGGCCGCTCGGATCTCCCAGACCGCTGCCTCCGGCGAACAACAGGCCATCTCCCGCGACCGGTGTCGTGACCGCCGAGAAACCCCAACCGCGAACCCACCACTTGGGCTGCCCGCCACTCATGCTGTAGGCGGCAACACGACCCTTGCCCTGGACCATCAGTTCCTCAATGCCATCGTGCCGCCACACCATCGGCGTCGAGTAACACGCGCCGGCCAGTGGACGTGGCGATTCCCACACCGTTTTTCCTGTCGCCGGTGCGAGAGCGACGAGGTTCGCGTTGGTGCTGTCGCCGTCGCGTTGCAGAATAAGTCGGCCACCCGCGAGAATCGGTGAGCTGGCCGTGCCGTATTGGGAGGGCAACCGCTCAAATGGATGCCGCCAGAGTTCCTTTCCTGTGAAGTCATAGGCGATCACACCGAATGATCCGAAATAGGCGTAAACGCGCTGGCCATCGGTGCAGGGAGTGGACGCTGCGGGTGAACTGAATTCATGACACGGTTCAATTGTTTCCGTCGGCGCGATGCGGCGCCAAAGTTCCCTACCACTGCGAGAATCGTAAGCCACCGTGATCAACTGCTTGTTCTCCAGCGCCGTCAGAAAAATCTTTTCACCCCAAACCACGGGTGCGGACAAGCCCCCAGGAACGGCTGTTTTCCAGAGCAGGTTGGTGTCGGGCCCGAAGTGTATCGGCGGATGCCCATCATCAGAGACACCCGAGGTGTTCGGTCCGCGGAACTGGGGCCAGTTCGCGGTCGCGGCGGATGCGGAGTGGATGGCGCTGCTGAGGATGGCAGCGCAGAGAGCCGCGGTGATTTGGGTTGGTTTCATGGATTACGGAGTTGTGGATTTGTTGTTACTGACTTCGGCGGCTTGCCGGAATGCGGGCAGTTTCATTTTCACCTCGGCGGTTTTGTCGGGTTTACCCCACGCGTCGTAGAGTTGCCCCAGCCGTTCGAGGGGTTCCATGATGCGGCGCGGTGCGTTGAGAATCGCGGGCAGGGTGTCAAAATCATTGGCCCCCGCATCACGGGCGGTCTTTTCGTCTTCAGCTCGGGCGTGGGCGGTGAGTGCGATAATGGTCTTATCACGTACCCCTTGCGCTACAACCGTCGGCTCAGCATGTCACGGTTCAGCTCATTATCTTCGACTAGCAATAGGATATTTAACGGCATATATATAAGGCTTAAAAATTTATTAAAGACTAATTTAATATCACAATGATTATAAAATAACTAGATTTAGGTCTCTGATAGCCTTGGTAACAACCGACTGAAATGATCCCACTTGCCAGCGGCGATCCGTCGTTAAGCACCTCAACAAAAAGGGGTCTCCTCACTGACATGCGCAAAACGGATCTGAAACGGATCATTTTTCTTTGGAAATCTTCCGTTTCTTTTTTGGAAGTCGTGGTCGGGCATAGAATTTTGCCAAATTACACCGGTGATTTGCCGAGGAAGGTCCGCAGGCTGCTGGTGGATTGGCGACGTCAGATGCGGGGAAACCGCAGCGCCAACGGTTCGAGCCAGATTCCGGGCCAGCGCTCGCCCATGGGCCCAAGTGCGGAATGGAAGGCCTTGTCGGGTTCCGTTCGGCTCAACCCTGCAGTTTTGTAAGGAATCGTTGCCTGACCCCGATTTTCTGCACAGAAATTGCTTTGTTGGCGGGGACTTTCTTTCGAAGTCTCAATCACCTTGGAAACAAGGCATTCAAGTCATCGTGCACGAACGTGTTGATCGGAACGGACCAGCCTTTCGTTGGAATACGGGGTATCGGCAAGCCGTGCGGATCTACCTTGATCTCGTCAGGGAAGTTCAGAGATCTGCCTTCGCGCCAAGGGAGAGTCGAGAATCGGATCTCCCACGGGAGGCGCCCGCTGCGGAGCGTGCCGTAGGACAGTTCGCAATCAAGCATTCCGATGATCTGCGCGCGCGTCTTGCTAGACTCCGAGACAAGTGCTGTAAGCGATTTTGCGTTCGGAAGATCCTGCGCACGGTTACGAGCATAAACGAAATGATCGCCGACGATCACGAGCATGCGCTGCGTTCGCCTTCCATCGGTTATTTTGATACCGCTCCTTGCCGACCAATCGGGCCTTGATCTGCAGCGGGCTCCTGCGAATCCTGAATCGCTGTTTCTCGGGCGATTCAATCCCCACCCTCCGAGATAATTATCAGGGGGATCTAGTGCCGCTCGTAGCGGCGCCAACCGGGGGTTTCCCGGACTTCAACAGGACCTCGCGGCGCGTGCATGAGGAAGGCCTCGACGGGATACCGTCGCAGTCGGTCGAAACCCGGGTCCGGCCCCAGTACGCTCAAGACCTTAGACAAAGCATCCGTGGTCATCGCCTCCGCGCCGATCAAGGTTACTTGGCTCGGATGCGTCAGCGCCCATCCAGTCCGCGGATCCAAAAGGTGCGAGTAGCGAACCCCGCCCAGTTCGACCCGTTGAAACCGGTCGCCGGAGGTCACCAAGGCTCGATCCTTGAGCCAAACCACTCGACCCGGCGGTGCGTTCGTCACGTCCAATTCCCCGATCTCAATTTTCCAGCCCGACTGTCCCGGCGGCGATCCGGCGGCGAACATGTCTCCTCCCCCGGACACCAGCGAGCACCGGACTCCCCTCGCCTTCAGCACGCGAGTCGCCTCATCCAACGCATATCCCTTGGCAATCCCGCCCAAATCCAGGCGCATCCCCGGTACCATGAGGCGCGCTGTGCGTCGCCCTGTGACATCCCTTTCCAGCACCACGTGCCGCCACCCCGTGGCTGCACGCGCCGCGGTCACCTTGGACTCTTCGGGCAATACCCGCTGACGCCGGGCTCGCTTCCACACATCCACCAGAGGACCCACCGTGATGTCAAAAGCCCCGTCGCTCATACGAGACACTTCCTGCGCCCGCTCCAGAACACGGGCCAGGTCGGCACTTAAGGGCACCACTGCCCCCGTGCCGGAGGTCTTGGACAAGCGGCTCAACTCCGAGTCCGCCTCATAGTCGCTCAGGGTATGATTCAGGTCCGAAATCCGCTGAAAGGCCGCGGCTGCCGCCACATCCCCGGAGGCCTGATCCGCCGCATAGAGCACAAGGCGAAAGGGCATCCCCATGTGGGTCTGGCGGTATTCACAGCGCACCTGTGAGTCCGGTCGGGTCTGGCAACCGGTCCCGATACAACTGAGCAATAGTGCCAGACATCCGACGGCGGTCAGGGTCGACCGGCTCCATCGAGCCATCCGCAAACCTCCCTGGCGAAGGTTCCATGATGCAAATCCTGGAGCCCCTTTGGCTCGTGCCGTCTTCCCGGATGGGCTCATGAGCGTTTCTGCTGCACCGCGGCGGTCGGCTCGGATCGAGGCTTCACCTTTTCGGTGTAGGTAATGACTCCGGCCCCCAAGACGATGAGGCAGACACCCAGCCACCGAAGAGGGCTGACTGTCTCGTGCATGACAAACCGCGCCGCCAAGGTCGTGAGCACAAAACCGAGGGAGGTCAGGGGCCACACAAAGCTCACATCACCCTTGGATAAGAGGTACAGCAGGCACCCGAAGAAGGCCGCCTGAAAACCCACTCCAACCAACAGCGGGACATTGGTGAAACCGGAGCGGATGAGTCGCAGAATCTCCGACACACTCACGCGGTCTATCTCGCCGATCTCTTTCAAGCCTCGGCTCAAAAACACTACCCCGATGGCCTCCAGGCAGAGACCGGTCAGCAGAACCAAGATCAGACGACTCATAAACAATCAGAATATCGGCACAATTGGATCCCCCGCGACTCGATGACCTCGCGCACTCGGGGGCTGAGCAACGCCTCCAACTCATGCCGGTGGGCGTCCTCGTCGGCATGACAGTACAGCTCCCAGGTCCCGGGCTGAAGCTCCGGCAAGAGCCGCAGCAAATAGTCTTCGGTCACCCGGCTGTTCTGGAGCAGACCGTACGTGCATCCGGCGTGACGCAACTGGTGATGCGCTAACAAAGGCTCGCAACGACGCGACAAGGCCCCGAAAACCCCCGCGTGGGACAGCCGATACAAGTACTCACCAGACGCCAATCGGAGGTTCTGGATCAATGGATCCCGAGTCAGGCGAACCGAGCGAACTCCCAGTGCTTTCGCATGATCCAGCAGCACGCGGAACACCCCGGGATGCAGGTGAAAGTTCAGGTGACCGTTGACGTGATCCAAGGCGAGCCCCGTGGCACGAAATCGTTCAAATTGGGCCAGGAGTTCCCGGCGCACTTGTTCGTGCAGCCCTGGTGCAAAAAAATAACGCAACCCGGCCACCACCGGTCGATCGGTGAACTGGCCTCGCTCATCCACTAACCCGGGGATCTCTGTCGGGGGCAACACCGAGCGACCACAAACCAGCACCGAATGCAAACCCACGCCGAGTTGGGGATGAGCCTTCGCGATCCGCACGGCTCCCTCGGCGGCATCGCCGGCCACCATCAAGCTTGCCGAAGTGAGAATACCCTCCCGATGGGCTCGCTCGATCGCCCGGTTGGCGCTTTCAGAAATCCCGAAGTCGTCGGCGTTGACGATGAGTCGAATGGGAGCGTGTCTCGAAATCATGAGCAATGCTCCTCGCGACTAGACAACTTCTAGGCGCCATAGCCCGTGACCCGAAGTCCCAGGCGAGAACGCAGGACCGCGTTCAGAATAATCCCGATCTTCCGAGCACGGGTCAGACGGAGTGGGGTTTCCTCCAAGACATGGAAACGGGATTTCTCCAATCGCTCCAACAGACGCCAATAAACATTACCCATCAACTCTGCCGACACCATCGAGGCACGCTCGGAAACCGGGAGCACTTCGCGAGCTTTCTGATAATAGCGTCGGGCTCGACCATCAATTTCCAAGGCCAACTGATGGAAGCGTTCTGACCATTCGCAGCGGAGAATTTCTTCAGGAAGTACCCGGAATCTCTGCAAATCCGACAACGGCAGGTAAATGCGACCCCGGGCGGCATCATTGCCGACATCGCGCAGAATGTTGGTCAATTGCAACGCCTTGCCCAACGCATCGGCATAGGCTCGGCACGCCGGATCGGTGTAGCCAAAAATCTCGATGCTCAACAATCCGACGACACTCGCGACACGGTAGCAGTACAACTCCAGGTCGGCCGGGTCTTGGTAGCGGGTCTGAACCAGGTCGGTTTCGACCCCGAGGATCAGCTCGTCAAACAAGCGGAAGGGCAACCGATAGGTGTGGATGTGGGGGGCCAATTCTCGGTTTACCTCCATCGAAGGTTCCCGACCCTCACACGCTGCAGAAATGTCCGCACGCCATGCATCCAAGGTTCTCCGGCGTTGGTCTACCGGGATGGAATCCTCGTCGGCCGCGTCATCCACCTGACGGCAGAACGCATACAATGCCGACATGGCTGCTCGCTTCTCGGGCGTTAATAAAATGAAAGCGAGCGCCAGGTTCGAGGCGCTTTTCCGTGTTATCTGCTCCGAAACGCCTGAATTCACAACTCCGTCGGATTAAGATTCCCAGAACCCTTGGCAGGAAGCCCACCCGTGTTGGACAAGGTCGGATTGCGTGGGCGATCCTTGCTATGGCGACGGCGACGCCGACGGCCCGATCCCTTGGCCTCGTTGATCACCCCTCGACCTTTTTGTTTGTCGGACTTCCGAAAGAACACGGCCCAGATCACTCCGATGGCCATAACCGCCAGCCCGGCGAAAATGGCAACCGTGGAACCACTTAAGGCCTTCTGGGTTTCGGAATTGAAGCCCGACGGCAATTGCGGCGCCGTGGAGTCAGCGAGCATTAGCATCGAATGGGTGAACAGTGAACTCATCGAACGGGAGAGCCTGTTCCGGTGTCCGCGTCTTCGTCAACGCCGCCGTCCACACCCAACCCCAGTCGCCCCATGCGGTAACGTAACGAATGCCGCGACAAATCCAACGCTGCAGCGGCCTTGGATAAGCTGCCGTCGCTGGCCTCCAGGGCATCGAGAATCATCTCCTTTTCAAAGCGCAGAAGCGCCTCGGGCAACGAGCCTCTCCTTGAAGAACCGCTCTTTTCGACCGGACCATCTCGCAAGCGGGACTCCACCTCGAAGTCCGGGAGACTCGCCGGCTGGATGAATTCGGAAGGCTCGAGAATCACGGCCCGTTCGATCACGTTGCGCAACTCGCGCACGTTGCCCGGCCAACTGTGGGCCTGCAGTGCATGCATGGCCAATGGCGAGATATCCTTCACGGTGCGACCCAACTTGAGGGCGAACACCCGCAGAAAATTCCGAGCCAATAACGCAATGTCGGTGCCTCGTTCGCGCAGCGGCGGCGGCCGAAACTGCATGACATTGAGACGATGGAAGAGGTCTTCGCGGAACTCCCCTTTCCTGATGGCATCGACAATGTTGCGGTTGGTCGCAGCAATGAGACGCACTTGGACCCTCAGTTCCTGAGTCCCGCCCACGCGGGTGAAGGAGCCATCCTCAAGGAAACGCAATAGCTTGGCCTGAAGCGGACGACTCATGTCACCAATCTCGTCCAAGAAGATCGTGCCGCCGTCGGCCTCCTCCACATACCCCCGCTTGGTCCGATGGGCTCCGGTGAAGGCTCCGCGTTCGTAGCCGAAGAGCTCTGACTCGAGGAGCGTCTCCGGGATGGCCGCGCAATTGAGACGTATATAATGAGCCGAAGCGCGGCGACTGTGGAAGTGAATGGCCCCGGCGATGAGTTCTTTGCCGGTGCCACTTTCACCCAAGATTAGCACGGTGGCATCCGTCGGCGCCACCGTCTGGATCAGCTGCCGCAACTCCCGCATCTTGGGAGAATCGCCGTCGATGTTCTCAATCCGAATGCCATTGCCGGCGCGGGCCTTGAGGGCGGCATTTTCGGTCAATAACCGATGCCGCTCGGCGCAACGGCCAACCGCGTGCAGCAGTTCATCCGGCTCGAAGGGCTTGGCCAAGTAATCGATCGCTCCCGATTTAATGGCCTGTACAGCGAGTTTGGGAGTGGCGTAAGCCGTGATCATGATCACCGGCAGATCGGGCTGTTTTTCGGCCACCATCTTGAGAAACTCATAGCCGCTCATCCCCCCCAATCGGGCGTCGGTGATGACCATAAAGAAGGTCTCCTGCTGGATGAGCTTCAGACCCGCTTCGGCAGAATCGGCCAGACGAACCTCATACGACTCCCCCTCCAGCACCGTCTGGAGCGAAAGGCGCATATTCTTCTCATCATCGACAACCAACAAAGGAGGCAATTTCATCTCAGTCTCATCAAGGTGCGGGCTGGAAGCGTGATGGTAAAGGTCGCGCCCTTGCCAGAATCTGACTCCACCCGGACACGGCCTCCATACATTTCACTGGTGTGCTTGACGATGGTTAGGCCCAGACCGGTTCCGCGATCTTTAGTGGTGAAATATGATTCCCAAATCCGACCGATCACCTCGGCGGGGATCCCAGGACCCGAATCTCGAACGGTGACCTGGATTGCATAATCTGGGGCCGACCGTGCAGTGATCCAAATCTCACCGTTTTGCCCCATAGCCTCACGGGCGTTCACCAGGAGATTGGTGAATATCTCCATGAAGTGCCCACGCTGTCCCAGGAGAACTGGCAATGCCGGCGGAATGTCGAGATGGACCTGAATGGAAAAACCCGCCCCCGGCGGGAGCGCGATGGCCAAGGACTGTTCCAGGATCTCGGCAATGGTGACCCGCTCCACGCGCCCCTCCACCAACCGAGCGTAGCCCATCAAATCAGTGATGATCCGGTCGGAGCGGGCCACTTCTTCCCGGATGATGGCGATTTGCTGGGTGATGGTCTTCCCCTCGCGAACCGTCTTCTGCAACGTGTAGGCGGCGTTGTTAATGATCCCCAGCGGATTCTTTAGTTGATGAGCAATCTCGGCGGCCAGTCGACCCGCGGCTTCCAATTGTTCCTGCTTCAAGGCGAACTCCTGGGTCTCGGCCTCCCGTTGACGCTGGCGATCGATCAAGATCTGAAGCCCAAGACAGACCACCGTCATGAGCAGGAGCAAGAGCACGCGGAGCACCAACGATTCGAACGGTTCGCTGACCGCTTCGGAGAGCCCTCCGCTGGATTCGAGCTTCGGGGTATAACTGTCGAGAACCTGTGTCTCAACCAGGCTGAGGCGCATCTCCAGCACACCCGAAAGCACATAAAGCGCACAAACAAACAAGTTCACCAATACCTGAACTTCGGAGCGCGGGATGATCGCGGCATTCCGGATCACCAAGCCGAGGAAGACCCAATACAGAATGCTATCAAAACCGCCGCAGAAGAGGGTCAACGCCGCCAGGAATGCGGTGTCTAGGAGAGTGGTCACCGATACGACCCGTTCCAAGATGGGTGTGGAGATTTCGTCCATGCCCCACAGCAAAATCCCTGCCCCGATATTCACCGCCGTCATCATCAGGGTGAAGGTCTGCAAATATCCCAAGACATCTTCCCGGGGCACCGAGACGCTGCCAAACGCATTGGGGTTGAACAGGAACCAGTAAATGACTGGTGCCAGCATCAGCTTGACCCAAATGCCGATATTGCGCTCCACGAAGCGAATGCGCCGACGGAACAAAGTCGGGTCGGACGGGGGGGACTGAAACACCTCGAAGAGCCCCTGCCACTGCTGGCGCAGGGCATCGGCTGTGGTGGCTTCGGGCATAGGCGGGACGAGGGCTTGGGGTTGTGTGGAACCAGCGGACCATTCCGCAAACAGGGACCTCAGTCGGGCAACACGCCCACCTCCCGAAGAATTTCTTCGATGGGTGCCAATCGTCCGAGACCTTCATAGCCGCAGGAAAGCATTCCCTCGCCGGGGCCAACCCACTGGACACCCCGGGACTCGAGGACAGCCACATTGGCCTGGGTCGCCGGATGTAGCCACATCTTGCCATTCATCGCCGGAGCGATGAGCACACGGGCTTCGGGGCGCAGCGCCAATGCAATGCAGGTCAGCGCATCATCGGCCATTCCATGCGCCAGCTTGGCCAGACAGTTGGCCGTCGCCGGCGCGATCAAGAGCAGGTCGGCCTCATCGGCCAAACGGATGTGGGTCGGCTTCCAACCCTCTTCCTCGTCATAGAGGTCGGTAATCACCGGTTGACGAGTCAGCGTCTTGAACGACAGCGGTGTGACAAAGCGTTGGGCATCGGCAGTGAGCACCACGTGAACACGATGCCCGGCGTGGGTCAACTGGCTGGCCAAATCGATGGACTTGTGAGCGGCGATCGATCCGGTGACTCCGAGGACGATGTTCATGGTTTAGAATTTGTGGTTGGCCACAGGAGCCAACTCTCCATGGCCCCAATGGAAGGTTTGTCGAGAAGCCCGGGCGCATTCGGCCTCATAAATCGATTGCAGCGACCGCAGGTCTTCCTCACGGCTGCGGCTCACCAAAAGGTAGTCGAACTCCGCCCAACGAGCGACCTCGGGTTCGGCCATATCTAACCGACGAGCAATGGCCTCGGGCGCATCGGCATCCCGACCCCGAAGCCGTGACTCCAATTCTTCGCGGGACGGCGGCGTGATGAACACCGTGACCAATCGACCCACCAGGGCCGGGTCGGAAGCCACCACCCGGCGAACCGTTTCGGCCCCCTGGACATCGACGCTGAGCAGCGCGTCTTTGCCCGTGGCCCAATGGGCTTGCACGGACTCTTTGAGAATACCTTTCCAGTCCCCGTACACATTCGCGTACTCCAGGAATTCTCCGGCGGCGATCCGCACTTCGAATTCCGACCGGGAAAAGAAGTGGTAGTCCACCCCATGAACCTCACCCGGGCGCGGAGCCCGACTGGCGCAGGTGATAATGCGGCCGATGCGCGGATTAGCGTTCATCAGGCCTTGGCTCACCGTGGTTTTTCCGGCCCCTGAAGGAGCCGAAATAAGGAGCAGAAACGGAGCGCAAGCGTGCATGGATTCGAACAACGGAGCGGTTACTCGATATTCTGAACCTGTTCGCGGAAGCGTTCCAGTTCTGTCTTCATGAGAACCACCTCAACAGCGATCCGGGCGTCATTGGCCTTGGAGCCGATGGTGTTGATCTCGCGGTGAAACTCCTGGGCCAGGAAATCGAGCTTACGACCCACCGCGTCCCGGCTCTTCCGACAGTCCTCGTATTGCTGGAAATGGCTATCGATGCGGGCGATTTCCTCCGAGATGTCTGAGCGATCGGCGAACACCACCAGTTCCCGCAAGATACGCTCGTCATCGATCGTGACTCCCTCCAAGCCGGCCGCTTGCAGTCGTTGCGCCAACTGCTGGCGATAACGAATCACCACGTCGGGAGCCAGGGCCCGAACTCGATCCAGGGCAGAGCGAATTTGTCCGAGTCGCCCCTCCAAATCCCGTTCCAGCGCCTCCCCTTCCCGGCGGCGCATCGAATCCATGGATTCGAGGGCTGCGGCGAGAGCAGCGGACGTTCCGGGCCAAGCGGCCTCGGGATCCACCACCCGGGTCTGGACCTGCATCACCCCAGGGCAACGTGCCAGCAACTCCAAGCTCACTTGCGCAGCCGCGCCCGAAAGCCCCAGCTCAGCGGCCACCTCAGACCATTCTCGAGTGTAGGCTTGGGCCGCAGCGCGGTTAATTCGATTCCCCGTGCTTTCCCCCTCGGGAACATCGAGTGAAACACGAATTTCACACCGCCCCCGGGAGACCACTCGAGCCACAGACTCACGAATTCGACTCTCCAGCGCCTCCCAATCCGGCGGCAGCATCACCACCAACTCGGATTGCTTGCGGTTCACAGACTTCAACTCCACCACCACCTTCGCATCGGCCGCCGAAGATTCCCCCCGCCCATACCCCGTCATCGATTTCATGCCGGAGTGTCGGGGGCAGGTTCGCGGGTTTGCCAATGGAATTCCCGGATCGGCCGACCGTTCGAAAGAACCACACAGCCTGTCCCCAGGAAAGAACCACACAGCCTGTCCCCAGAGGCAGACAACCTCATTGCACACCAACAGCGGCAGCGGGACCGGGCCGAAGCGAGCATTGAAGGCAAACACCCTCATCCCCTCGCGCGCCGCGCGAAAACCCATCCTCCTCGCGCCTTCCTGCGAGCGCAGGCCTGGTCCCGCGCAAGCCAGCCCCAGGCCTACGCCCACACCAGTCCTTCCCCACCCCACAGCCTGTCCCCTGAAGCACCCCTTGGCAGATTTTGAACCCAAAAAAAACACCCATCCCATCAAGACGGACCGAATTTCGCTTGAGAAAGAAGGCCGATAGAGACAACCAGAACCATGTCTGCGATTCGCCGATTGAAATTGTGGCAACCTTCCCGGGTGATGCCGATCCTGCTCCTGAGCCTAGCAACCGGGGTCGGTTGCTTTCATGGACACCACTCGGAAAATCCGAGCTCCAAGGGCGATGGCCACCACGTCGTTGGCCCCAGTTACCCCATCGACCCAGACCTCACCGATCGGGGCAATCCCAAGGGCCGACAGTTCGAATTCAAAATGCGACTGGCCGACAGCAAACTCTTCCGCGGCGACGACGCCACGCTGGAGCCCACGAAAAAAACCGTCCGGACCGAGCGGAAAATCTTCGTGTACATCCCGGCAGCCTATCGCGATGGCACTCCGGCTCCCGTCCTGGTGACTCACGACGGCCCCAGCCAACTCAAGCTCGTCCGCAACGCCCTCGACAACCTGACGATCTCGAAAAACCCCGAGCGGAGCCTGCCTCCCTTCATCGTGGTTTCGATCGAAAACGGCGGCAACGACGGCAAAAATAGCGAGCGCGGCCTCGAATACGACACGATGTCGGATCGGTTCGCTCGATTCATCAACGACGAGGTCTTCCCCGCAGTGCTGGCCGACCCGGCCATCCATGCGGCCTATCCAAAACTGGCTATCACCAGCAACCCCTGGGGCCGAGCGACGATGGGATGCAGTTCGGGCGGCGCCGCCGCGATGACCATGGCCTGGTTTCGCCCCGATTTATTCCGACGCGTCATTGCCTACTCCGGAACCTTTGTGGACCAGCAAGACGACGACGCTCCGGAAGAGGCCAAATTCCCCCTGGGAGCTTGGGAATATCACTCAAGCCTGAAACTCATCGCCAACAGCCCGAAGAAGCCCCTACGCCTCTTCACCCATGTCTCAGAGAACGACAACCGAGCCAAAGACCCCGAAGAAACTTATCACAATTGGGTCATGGCTGGTGAACGCACCGCCGCCGCCTTGAAGGACAAAGGCTATCACTACCGCTACGTCTTGAGCCGGGCCACGGGCCACTGCGACTCTAAGGTGTTCGATCTCACCCTGGCCGACACCCTGGTCTGGACGTGGCAGGGTTATCGCCCTGAATGACGGAACGTCTCCCGATGGAGACCCGACTAAACCGGAACGATTTGAGTTGGATCGGTCCGGCTAAAGGACTTGCTCCCAAAGCGCATCCAGCAAACAGGCCGCCCCACCGGGTGGCCTGTTTTTGCATCGACCGATTCAGAGCTTCACGGCTGATACCACTTCAGCGTGTCCTTCAACCCCTCGTCCCAGCCTACCGTGGGGTTGTAACCAAACGCGTTGCGCGCTGCTGAAATGTCCGCCAGCGAATGGCGAACATCACCCACCCGCGACTCCCGATGGCCGGGAACAATGTGTTGCTGGGTGATGGCATTTAAACTCCCCATCAATCGAAGCAAACTAATCCCTTCACCACAGGCGATGTTAAAAAACCGCCCCGCCACCGCGGATTCAGGGGCCTCGGCCACAGCGATATTCGCCTCCACCACATTGGAGACATGGACGAAATCCCGGGTCTGGAGGCCGTCGCCAAAAATCATGGGTGTTTCCCCGCGAAGCGCCTGCGTGCAGAAACGTGCGATGACACCGGAATAGGGAGAGTCGTAGGACTGCCGGGGCCCGAAGACATTGAAGTAGCGCAACGACACGGTCGGTAATCCGTGGAACTGATGGAACATCCGACCATAGGTCTCAGAAGCGTATTTTTGCAGGGCGTAAGGAGAGAGCGGCTCGGGCGGAAGACCTTCGTGTTTGGCCGGGGTTTCATTGTTGCCGTAGATGGCCGAAGACGACGCGAACACCCATCGGCGAACCCCTGCGGCTCGGGATGCTTCCAACAACTGGACCGCCGCGGTGAGATTGGTGTGATTTGAAGAAACCGGCTCCGCGATGGACCGTGGCACACTCGGCATGGCTGCCTCATGGAACACCCAATCGCACCCCTGCACGGCGCGCCGAACTAATACCAAATCACCATATATATCGGTAAAATTTCTTGTTTGGTGGTTTGAGATTTGGGACTCTCTGACATGGCCCGAAAGAGAAAACCCCTGGATGCGGTCGGAGAGGCACCTTTGGTGGCCCGGCTGCTCCGTTCCGA
>JAPLUF010000078.1 GCA_026397755.1 Verrucomicrobiota bacterium | reverse complement strand
GCGCGCCGCATCGAGATTTGCCAACGGTGTTATGACCTGCTCACCCAGCGCGCACAGTTCCCGCCGCAGGACATTATTTTCGATCCGAACATCCTCACCGTCGCCACCGGGATCGAGGTCCACAACAACTACGCCGTCGATTTCATCGAGGCGACTCGATGGATTAAAACCCACCTGCCCTTCGCCAAGGTGAGCGGCGGCGTCTCCAACATCAGCTTTAGTTTCCGGGGCAACAACCATGTCCGGGAGGCGATGCACAGTGCCTTCCTCTTCCACACCATTCAGGCCGGGCTCGACATGGGCATCGTCAATGCCGGGATGCTCGAAGTGTATGAGGAGATCGAGCCCGAACTTCGGGACCTCGTGGAGGATGTGCTGCTCAACCGCCGTCCGGACTCCACCGAGCGCCTGGTGACCTATGGCGAGGCGCTGCGTCGCAAATCGGGTCCCGGGGGCACTGCCGAAGCCAAAGCCGATGAGGCCTGGCGATCGGAACCCGTTGAGAAGCGCTTGGCGCACGCCCTAGTCAAGGGCATCGACGCCTTTGTGGAACTGGACACCGAAGAAGCCCGCCAAAAACTTGGGCGACCGCTGTTGGTGATCGAGGGGCCCCTCATGGACGGGATGAACCACGTCGGCGACCTTTTTGGCGCTGGCAAAATGTTCCTCCCGCAAGTGGTGAAGTCTGCCCGAGTGATGAAGAAATCGGTCGCCTACCTCACTCCGTTCATGGAGGCCGAGAAGGCGGCTGCGGTGGCCGGCGGCTGCGAAGTTCGAACCCAAGGCAAAGTGCTCATGGCCACCGTCAAGGGCGATGTCCACGACATCGGCAAGAACATCGTCGGGGTGGTTTTGGGGTGCAATAATTACGAGGTCATCGACCTCGGCGTCATGGTGTCCTGCGAGACCATCCTCAAGGCGGCTCAGGAGCATCAGGTGGACGTCATCGGTCTCAGCGGCTTAATCACTCCGTCGCTGGATGAGATGGCCCACGTCGCCCGCGAAATGGAACGCCTGGGCATGCGCCAACCCCTCCTCATCGGTGGCGCCACAACCAGCAAAGCGCACACCGCCATCAAGCTTGCGCAGGGATATTCGCAGCCCGTCATTCACGTCTTGGATGCCAGCCGCGCCGTGCCAGTGGTGAGCAACCTCATCAACCCGGACCTGAAGCCCGCCTACGTGGCTCAAATCCGCGAGGAGTACCAACGCCTCCGTGACAGCCATGCAGCGACCAATACGCCGCTGCTCAGTTTGGAACAGGCCCGCAGTCAAGGCGCCCGGTTCGACTTCTCGGACTTGCCTCACCCGGAATTCACCGGAATTCGCGTCTTAGAAGACGTTCCGCTCGAAACGCTCCGACCCTACATCGACTGGTCTCCGTTCTTCCACACCTGGGAACTGCGCGGGCGCTATCCGTCCATTTTGAAGCATGAGAAGTATGGCGAAGAGGCCCAAAAACTCTTCGTCGATGCACAAGCTCTGCTCGATGACTTGATCGCCCGAAAGCGCATCCGAGCCTGCGGAGTGTATGGAATTTTCCCGGCCAATCGCGACGGAGACTCCGTGCAAGTCTTCACCGACGAATCCCGCTCTAGCGTTCAAACCACCTTCCACATGCTGCGTCAGCAAGTGGTCAAAGAAGACGGAACACCCCAGTGGTCGTTGGCCGACTTTGTGGCTCCCAAGGGATCCCAAGACCATGTCGGCGGCTTCGCGGTCAGCACGGGCTTCGGACTGGACGAAGTGGTCGCCGCTTACAAAGCCGGGCACGACGATTACAACGCCATCATGGCCGAGGCCTTGGCGGACCGCCTTGCCGAAGCCTTTGCCGAATACCTACACCAACGGGTCCGCAAGGAATGGGGCTTCGGTTCTCAAGAACAACTGAGCGCCGAAGACCTTCTCGAAGAACGCTACCAAGGGATCCGGCCCGCCGGAGGCTATCCGGCCAGCCCAGACCACACCGAGAAACAAACGCTGTGGTCACTCCTGGATGTGGAGGCCCGCACCCGCATCCGACTCACGGAGAGCTGCGCCATGTGGCCCGGCAGCAGTGTCAGCGGACTTTATTTCGCTCACCCCCAATCCAAATACTTTGGAGTGGGCAAGCTCGGGCGCGATCAAGTCTCCGATCTAGCCCGCCGGAAGTCTCTTCCAGTGTCCGAGATGGAACGTTGGTTGGGACCCTGGCTCGCCTACGATCCGTCTCGAGGATCTTGAGCCAGCGTTTCCCAGATTGCGCCTGCGAGTATAACTGCCAAGTTCCCGAAGAATTTTTATGTCCAAGCCTACGATTACTGCCTATTTGAAACCCTCGTGCGGATGGAGTGCGGGTGTCCGCGCCGTCTTCAAGAAGTACGACCTCGCTTTCGAAGAGCGCGACATCATCAATCGCTCTGAATTCTTCGAAGAAATGGTCCAAAAAACGGGCCAAACCAAACAGCCCACCATCGAGATCAATGGCCAGATGCTTGCCGACGTTTCCGGCGAAGAGGTAGAAGCCTGGTTGCTTCAGCATGGCGTCGTGGGTGCCAACAGTCGAATCCCCGAAGTGCCCATCAATCAACCCTGCGCCCACGAAATGCCCGGCGCCTCAGGATCCGCAGCTCCTCAATCCGCTCCGTTGGCCTTCAAGCGCTGAGGCTGCGTTCGCACCACACACCGTACTGGCATCCCATGCATCCATCCCGCACCGGCGTTCGGTCGTCCATCGGGGCTTGGTTGCTGGCGATGCTGGCGGTGCTGGCCAGCCTGCCAACCACTCAGGCTGAACCGAATTTCGACGAAACCATCGACTTCATCCGCCGCACGGTGGAAGAGCATGGTCAGTTCCGAAACATCGCCGGGGGCGGCCGCATCCGGGTAAAACTGGCCCAAGTCCTGGGGCGTCGTTTGCGCTTCAGGACCATCGCCACCGATGGAATCCCAGGCAGCCTCGACCGCAGCGAGTCGACCGAATTCTCCCTGGCCGATTTGGATCCCGATGCCACCCATGTGCGGTTGTGGTTTGCCGGTGAACGTCAGGCCTTCGCCGTGTGGATGACCGATGCCGGTCGCGTCAGCGGGGTACGCCGATGGCAAGATGCCAATGAAGAGATGCCCGCCCGCTCGGTTTCCTCAGGCTGGATCGCTGTCGATGACGAGGCCCAAGCTCAAGCCCTCGCCAAAGCCCTCAATCACGCCATTCGTCTGGCCGGAGGCGCCTCGCGCAGCAGCACGGCCGACCAATTCTTTGGAGCATCCCCTGCCCGTCGCAATTACCCCGCCACCCCAGTGACCGGCCGTGTCCACCACGTGCTCTCGTTGGATGACGCCGTGGCCCTGATGCGTTCTCAATTGGAGCACAGTCCCGAATCCTTCTCCTCGATAAGCCCCACCGCCCCAGAAGTGGCCGGCCTGCCTCAAATACCGCTCAAAGGCTCTCCGCTTCAAGTCACCCTGCCCGGCGATGGCAGAGACTTCGAAACCAACATCATCGACGTAGTCCGCTTCACCTGGCCCACCGACTCCGGCGGCAATGCGCTCACCGCGCTGCTGAGCGAATCTGAATCCTTTGTGGCAGCCGGCGTCTCGCCCCGCGACCCGACGGCGTTGCGCTGCCAATTGTTGCAACTGCCACTCACCGCCGGGCAATTACCCCCATTGGGAACCCAAATCGGCGCCAACACGCCCGTTCGATTGTGGATGTCTATTGGCGAACCTTGGCCGAGTGGAGTCGAGGGTTTCTTCTGGCTCGCCCGAAAACAGGATGGGTCGCGGAACTGGCCGGTGCGCCTGGCAGTGTCCAAAAAATCTAAAGAGTTCGGACCGGACGCTGTAAAAAACGCGGCCACGGCCTTGGGTCTCAAACCCTCGGAAGGCCTCACCCGCATCCTAGAAGAAAACGCCAAGGCCGAGAAAGCCGCCCGCAAAGCCGACAAGTAAGCCTCGGAGCATCGGGCTCACCGAGTGCCAGTTTCATTGAGCGTTTTCTCTAAACGCCTCATCCCGTTATTCTTTATGTGCAGGGTCGCGGCAACTCTCCACGGACGCGGGTGCAAACCATCCCCTTCCCGCCTTACACTCCCGAACCCAACCCGCACGAAGGGCTTTGGTATCGGCGTAAGAACGAGCCATGAACCTGGGTATTCTCAGGCCGTTGCTACACTCCAAACACCCGCCGGACGAATTCGCGGCTGCGGCGATGATTTTCAACAGCATTCCGAGTAACCTTGGTGCCCCCTTCCAGCGCCAGTTCCACGGAAAAACGCCGAGGGAGGCCTCGGGATTTAGCGAAGGCCGCGATCTCGGAATAGTCGATGTCGCCTTGATCGAGGTCTTCCCACCAGGCCTGCCCACGGCTCTGGCGCAAATGCCAAGACACCACTCGGTCCCCGTACTGTCGCAGCGCATCCATCGGCACAATGCCGCCCCGGTACATCCAATGGGTATCGATGCAAAAGTCCACCTCACCGGCCCGGGTCACCGCAAAATTGTGATGATACTCACGCCCCTGACGGCCCAACTCCGGAGTGTGATGATGCACGCCAAGTCGCAATTTCAAGGACTTCAACTCTCGCCCCAACCGGCCTAGTGCCCGACCCTGATTGACCAACTCCGCATCAGTTTTTTCACGCCCGATGGGATCCACGTTGCACACGATCACCTCGAACCCCGATTTGGCGGCCACCTTAGCACCCGCCACCAAGCGCTCAACAACGCCATCCGCCCCATCTGTGTGAAGAGCGCCTCCCGTATACAAGCTCACAGGACGCAACCCCTTGGCCCGGAGTTTGGCCGCAAACTCGGCGTTCTTTTCGGGGTGCACCGCATCGAGATTCCCCTCGGCATAATCATAGCCGGCATCCCGAAGACCCGAGAACACCTCATCGAGGTGGGCATTCATATCCTTGCCCTCACGCTGGTAGTATTGCCCCCAGCCATAGAGCTGACTCCCTACCACCCCAGCAGTCTTCGTCTCAGCCGCCCCAAACGCCACCCCAGCCATCGCCAAAGACGAAGTGCCCAAAAAATCTCTACGCGACCACATGCTCATCAACCCACTAAAATCCGAATCTGCCCTCCTTCCAAGGTTCAAAACTAAAACCGTTGAAAAGCGATTTCACCAACCCCTCTTTCAAAGAGCCGCGATCCAAACCCCGACCTAAAACTGACCGAGCGTCAGCGGATCGGGCCGGAACGAGCATTGGAAGCGAACACCAACACCCCTCGCTCAAAGCGCGAAAGCCCAATCCTCCCCCGAGCTTCCCTGCGAGTGCAGGCTCGATCCGCTGAGCCCACCGCCGACCCACCATCCAACCCACGACCACCCACAGCCAAACACCGCGAATCTGTTCAACGACAATTATTCTTCCCCACGCCCCCTCCGATCCAACCCATAACCAACGCAACCCCACCCTCCCCAGCCGTTCGCCTCTGATCCCCGACCTAAAACTGACCGAGCGTCAGCGGATCGAGCCGGAACAAGCATTGGAAGCGAACACCACCCCCTCGCGCAAAGCGCGAAAGCCCAATCCTCCCCCCGAGCTTCCCTTCGAGTGCAGGCTCGATCCGCGGAGCCCACCGCCGACCCACCATCCAACCCACAACCCAAACACCGCGAATCCGTTCAACGACAATTATTCTTCCCCAGGCCCCCCTCGATCCAACCCACACCCAACACAAACCCTACCCTCCTCATCCCCCCGCCCCCGCAGCTCCGCTGACCCACGGCCCACCGAGCGTCAGCGGATCGGGCCGGAACGAGCATTGGAAGCGAACACCAACACCTCTCGCGCAAAGCGCGAAAGCCCAATCCTCCCCCGAGCTTCCCTGCGAGTGCAGGCTCGATCCGCTGAGCCCACCGCCAACCCACCGCCAACCCACCGCCAACCCACCATCCAACCCACGACAACCCACAACAAACACCCCGTACCCCCAAACCAACCAATAACAAACCCAAAACCACCCTCCATCGCTCGCTAACCCCAAGCCGCATCCGAGGTTGCCATAACCCAGCCGCCTACACTTTGATCGTCCCACGTCCATGGCTGATTCGCTCCAAACACGGGTATCCCGCATAGTCCAGGCCACCCCGGTCCATGACATCCATACTCATCTCTACGACCCCGCGCAGGGAGAGATGCTACTGTGGGGCATCGACGAATTGCTGGTGTACCACTACCTCGTGAGCGAAGCCTCACGCCAGATGACGGTCCCACTCGAACGTTTCTGGAGTGCTTCTAAACAAGAACAAGCAGCCTACGTCTGGGAAGCACTCTTCACCGAACATTCCCCCATCTCGGAAGCCTGCCGCGGAGTCCTCACCACACTCCACCTGCTCGGCATCGACGCCCGCAAGAACGACCTCAAAAACCTGCGCAGCTGGTACGCCTCCCAGAACCCCCAAGACTTCATCAACCGCATCCTGGAGAAGGCCAACATCGCCTCCATCTGCATGACGAACTCTCCGTTCGATCCCATCGAACGCCCGACCTGGGACCGAGGTTTCGCCCGAGACCCCCGCTTTGTCGCAGCCCTACGCATCGACCCCCTGCTCGTCGCCTGGCCCGAAACCTCCGTTTGGCTGCGAGAACAAGGCTATGCCGTTTCACGCGAACTCACCGCCCAAACCCTCGGTGAGGTTCGCCGATTTCTCGGCGACTGGACCCAGCGAATCGACAGCCGCTACTGCATGGTATCGCTACCTCCGTCCTTTGCCTGGCCCGCCGACACCGAAATCGCCCGACTAATTGAAGGCGCCGTCTTGCCGCATTGCCGCGATCAAGGACAAGCCTTTGCTCTAATGATGGGAGTGAAACGGGCCGTGAACCCTCGTCTTCGGATGGCCGGAGACGGCGTAGGTCTGGCCGATTTGAATGCCCTTCAGGCCCTCTGTGCCGCGCATCCTGAAAACCGCTTCGTGGTGACCTGCTTAGCGCGAGAAAACCAACACGAGCTCGTCGTCTTGGCCCGCAAATTTCCAAACCTTCATCCCTTCGGCTGCTGGTGGTTTACCAACACCCCTCAGCTCATTCGCGAAATCACCACGATGCGCCTAGAGCTATTGGGAACCTCCTTCACGCCGCAGCATTCCGACGCCCGGGTCCTCGATCAGGTCCTCTACAAGTGGCAGCACTCCAGGACCATCCTTGCCGAAGCCTTAACTGAAAAATACACAGCAACCGCCGCAGCGGGCTGGGAGGTTACCGATCCAGAAATCCAACGCGACGTCACCGAACTCCTGGGCGGTGGGTTTCAGCGGTTTCTCTCAAGCGCTCGCATCCGTCCCGAAAAGCAGTAATCTGGGCGCGTGCGCTCCACCCTGCTCTTCCTCTGCCTTCTGGGACTGGCCTCGGCAGAGGCTGCGTCGCTGAACCCCAAGTCGCCACCGCAGAAGCACGTTGGTAAATCGCCCGCACGAAGTACCAAGACCACTGCGGAACCAACGGCCCGCACTACGGCCCAATTGGTGGACAAAACCCGCACGGCCATTGTCCGGATTGACGGCCGAGGCCGTGACGGCACCCAAGAAGGCGTCGGCACGGGGTTTGTTATCGCTGCGGAGGGACTCATTGCCACCAGCTTGCACGTCATCGGCGAAGGGAGATCGGTGCAGGTACGCCTGGCCGACGGCAGCACTCCGGAGGTGATCGGTATCCACGCCTGGGATCGGCCGCATGATCTGGCCATCCTCAGGGTTCGGGCCACCGGGCTAAACGCCTTGCCTTTGGGGGACAGCGATACCTTGCCTCAGGGAGCATCGGTCATCGCCTTAGGCCATCCCTTGGGTCTCAACCAGAGCGTCGTAGAAGGAGTGCTCTCTGCCCGTCGGGATCTCGAAGGGCGCCCCATGCTGCAATTGGCCATGCCGATCGAACCCGGTAACAGCGGAGGCCCCTTGCTCGATCGATCGGGCCACGTCCACGGCATCGTCAATGCCAAGAGCCTGCTGACGCAGAACCTCGGCTTTGCCACGCCCGCCAATCACCTCAAGGCTCTACTCAAGCAACCCAACCCCATGGCCATGGATCGCTGGTTGCGTCAGGGGGCTCTCAACACCAACCAGTGGGAATCCTTCCTCGGCTCCCATTGGCGCCAGAAAGGCGGCCGCATTCTAGTGGAGGGCACAGGCGCAGGTTTTGGCGGTCGTGCCTATCTCTTGAAACGCGAAGCCGCTCCAGAAGGCACCGAACTTCAGGTCTCCGTTCGTCTCGATGACAATTCTGGGGCCGCCGGATTAATCTTTGCTGGCGACGAAAAGGGTCGGCACTACGGCTTCTACCCGACCGGCGGAGAACTGCGGCTGACAGCCTTCGAGGGACCCGATGTGTTTTCGTGGAGAATCCTGGGCACGGTGCCTTCGGCCGCGTATCGCAGTGGCGACTGGAACAGCCTCCGAGTGCGGCGGGCGGACGGAGTTTGGGAATGCTCCGTCAATGGTGAGGTGGTTTTCCGAAGCAAAGACAGCGCCCTCAATGGCTCTCGGGTCGGCTTGGCCAAATTCCGTAACACCGCCGCCGAGTTCCGGGACTTTCGTGTGGGCAAAGCCACGGCCGAGGCAGAGCTGCCGCCGGATGTGATGGCCAGCTTCACGGCCGGACGCGAACCACGGGAAGCACTCAAAGCCCACCCGATGGCCGCCGATCGATTCCTCCAAGAACGCGCTCAGCGCCTGGAGAGCGAGGCAACCCGTTTGCGCAAACTTGCGAAGGATCTGCACCGCGAAATCGCTCGTGAAGCCTTGGTGTCGGAGCTGTCACGCGCGGCCTCTGAGATTCGTCTGACACACGCCACACTGCTGCTGGCCTGGCACGATCATCCCGGACTCAATATCACCGACACCGAACGTCAATTGGCAGAACTAGGCACGGAGGCTCGGTTGCTGGTCAGTCAGGCCAAAACCGGGCCGGACCGAATCGCGGCCCTCCGCCGATTCTTGTTCGAAGAGCAAGGCTTCCATGGCAGTCGAGGCGACTTCCGCAATCCGGCCAACAGCCACCTGCAAAGCGTGCTCGAAGACCGCGAAGGCATTCCCATCACCCTGAGCATCGTGTTCTTAGAGGTGGCCAAAGCAGCGGGCATTGAGCACCTAGAGGGCCTGCCCCTGCCCGGTCACTTTTTGGTGCGCCATGCACCGCCGGGAGAACCCGCTCGACTCTATGATCCCTTTAATGGCGGCATCCCCATCACCTTTTCCGAGGCCGACGAACTGGGCACTGAAAGTGCCGGGGTGCCCATCCGTAGTGAATTTCTCGAAGCAGCCAGCCCACGATCCATTCTCATCCGAATGATCAACAATTTGCGAAGCTTCACGATGGAGCGCTCAGGCATCGAAGCGGCCCTGCCCTATTCTGACTTGCTGGTCGCACTGGCCCCAGATGCACGCAGTGCGGCCGCAGAGCGGGTCGATCGAGCCCGGCTCAAATCCCAGATCGGAGATCGTGAGGGCGCCGCCGCCGACCTCCGGGCGGTTCTTGAAACCGTGCCGACGGGCCCTCAGGAGGCGCGTATCCGAGACGCCCTAAAAGCCCTAGAGAATCGCCCCTGACAATCCGGAGACCGGACCGCCGTGGGGTGACGTCGGTAATTTTATAGCCCGCTGGCTAACGGACCGGCGGCACCTTCGAGAGTTTGCGTTGCAGGGATCGGCGGTGGATGCCCAACCGACGGGCCGCCGCGGAGATATTTCCATCGCAGTCACTCAGGGCGCGCTGAATGTGAACCCACTCGAGTCGTTGCAACGACTGCATAGAATCTTCTGGAGGCTCCTTCATTTGCCCAATGCGCCTCAACTCGGCCAAGGCTTTGGAGGCCTCGTCGACACCCACCATCCAGACCTCCGACGCACCGAAGGTGCCTTCTATCGAGGGAGTTTCAGAACCAGCGACTCCCGGGTGGCGGCGCTGTTCACCCCAAGGCAAAACCCGCAGGCCTAACGATTCCAACGCAACCCGGACCCGATCGGTCTGGCCCGGGTCTCCGGTTATCACCAGAGTTGGTAGGCACAACCCGACAGACTCGGGTCTTGGTGTCGCCTCAGGGGTGTTTGCGGCCATGGCAACTAGAGAAAAATTGATCACTCGGTGCCGGATCAGACGCGCGGCCGGGTGGCTACAAAGAGGATCACCCCGGACAGGCTCAGCCCGAAAATACCGGCCGTTCCCGCAACCAGAATTCCATCGCGCAGCACCTTGTTGGGAATAAAGGACAGCTTGTGCAAGTTGCTGAAAAGGCTGGCCTCCCATTGCCGACCGTTGTCGGTAAAGCGGGTCACGCTTTCGGTCATCGTGCTCACATAAACTCGCCGTCCCGCCGGATCCCCCGTCTCCATCCGGTACACCGGGAGGATGCGGAAAATCGGTATGTATTCGGAGTCAAAGGTCGTCAATAAAGCGGTTTTCCGGACCGCTGCGCCCCCGAAAAATCGCGTGGCAATCTCAGCGGCGAATACCTCATCGCGCCCCGGAACTAACTTGCCCGTCGTGCCACTGACATAGGCGGGGGCCTTGGCCTCCCGCGTCCAAACCACGTAGGTGGGTTCTCCAGCGATCATCCTCAAGTTCACTGCCCGAACCCCACTCGCCGCTGAGGGCACCGCTTGGACAGCTTGTGCCAATGGAATTTGCACGGTGCTCACCGGTATTTCAGGACCACTGGGAATAGCTTTGGGCGGCGGATCCTGTGTCCAAGTCATGACCTGATGAATTACGCCGCTGGAGGAGGCCAGCAGCGCACTCAAACTGAAGGCCAATCCGAGCCATCGATGCAGTTGACGAAGAGTTTTTGGGTTCATGGAATCTTGAGAATACAGCGTTTGGTCAGAAGCGGATCTCGACCCCGCCAAAGAAGGATCGCCCATCTCCTGGGTTGTAGGCGGCACTGGCCGGAGTCGCTCGATTCAGGACCCCGGTGGTGGCGATGTAGGCCTTGTCGGTGAGGTTCCGAGCATCGAAAAACAGCGAGACTCCACGCCGCGTCTGGTATCCGACACGGAGTCCAAGAATCGCATATCCCGGCGCATTGGCCGCATCCGTGTTGGCCAAGTCGATGGCGTAGGACTCAGGAGCCCACTCAACATTCGGTCCGAAGTAAAAGCCGCTCGGGTGCTGGTACTTCAACTCACCCCGAAGGTAGTGCCGAGGAACACCCGGCAAACGGTTGTCGCCATAGGTTGTATCCCCGTCGAAGCGGAAATCGTTGAACAAGTAATTGCCCTGAAGGCGAATACCGTCGTTCGGAACCTCGGCTCCCGTCGCCAGAAGACCATCGACCACTCGCCAACCCCCACCCAACTCCACGCCCCGGTGGATGGTGCTTCCTGCATTCAGGGTCTGGGTGATGGGGGGATTAAAATTACCCACCTGAAGGCTCAGAAGTTCATCTTCCAACCACGCCTGATACAACGACGCGTCCCAGTCGAAACGACCCAATTTCCCCCGCGTTCCCAATTCTAGCGTGGTGCCCGTTTGAGCGTTCAATTGCACGAGCCCATTGGTGGCACCCGGGGTTGCTGGCCGGCTTAACTCACCGAAAGTGGGGGGTTCAAAATTGCGGCTCACATTGCCAAAAATCTGAACGCCGCTGGTAGCCTCCCAGATCGCACCCAGCTTGGGATTGAATCCGAGATAATCTTGAGTGTCGGTTTGATCACCGTCGGCTAGGAACCGGTCGGCGAACTCCCGTCGGGAGTAAGTGACCGAAGTGCCCGCCACCACGCTCCATCGGTCGTTGAGTTTGAGCGAGTCCTCGAAGTAGGTGTCCAGATTAACTGAGGTCTGAGTGCTTTCGCCGGTCTTGGCCCCGCGCCGCGACTTCCCGGCAAACGATCCGTTCACGAAGCGATTGTCCTCCGTCCAGCCATAGACGGGTGCGAAACCGGCGGTCAGGCGGTTGCCGTATCCGGCGATCTCGCTCGAATGGACCATGCGGGCATCCAAGCCCAGATCGTTCGAGTTCTGGTCGAGAACCTGATAAATGGGATGGTCCAAATCCTTGTAGCTCCAAAATCCGGAGACCTGTGCCTGAGTTTGATCCGAGGTCCAAGCCAAGCGATCACTCAATCGGTACAGCGAGTAGTCGCGCTTCTGGTCACCAGCGAAACTGCCCAACCGGGGATTATTTAGGGCGTTGCTGAGCGATAACGATCCGGGCAACTGGGAATCAGAACGCACCGCGGTGAACCACAGGCGATTCTCCGCCTGATCCGAAATCCGGTACCCCACATTAGCCATCACTCGATCGGTGTCCTGCGCGGCGTGTTGGCGGTAGCCGTCTTGAGTGAAGTGCGTGAGACTCGCGTAGTAGTCGGCGGGCCCCGAAGAAAACCCACTGCTGACCTGCCCGCGCAAATAGCCGAAGGATCCTAATTCGAGACGGGACTGAAACGGACTGGCATCCAATCCCGTGGGGCTCACGAAGTTCACCGCCCCACCCAGCGTCGTGCCTCCGTAACGCAAGGCATTGGCACCGCGCCACACCTCAATGTAGCGGGTCGACAAGGGTTCAATGGACTGCATGTCTACACCGCCATCGGCCAAGTTGAGTGGTGTGCCATCTTGAAGAATCTTGAGGCCGCGTCCGTGGAAGGTGCGTTGGAGACCCGATCCGCGGATCGAAATTCGGGCCTCCTCGGACCCGAAGCGGGACTGAACGTAGACCCCGGTTGTGAAGTCGAGCGCATCGCGCAACGTGGAGGCTCGCCCTTGGCGCACCGTGTCGCCATCCACCAGGCTCGTGCCGCCGGGGACGCGGGCGAGGTCTGCCGCCGCAGCAGTCATTGAGGGCACGGTGAGGGTGGGCTCTGACACGCCCTCGACCATGACTTTGGGCAAGGTTTTGGATTCAGCGGCCTGAAGAATGGAAGCGCCTAAAATAGCGGTGACGCAGGACGAAACGGAAAGAGCAGAAAACGAAGAATTCATGACAGGTGAACAGCGGACGATTGAGACAGAGGCCTCCGGACGAGTTTCCCGGAAACGGAGCGCGCCCAGCCGGAAACAGGCGCAACCCAACACATCGGGACAGGGGTTTCCGGCAATTCACGAGGACTGAGTCCTATCAAACGGCCCACAGAGCGGCTTCCTTCTAAGCCAATGGAGATCTGCGAGCGTTTGAAGGAGGATCCGGGACGCAGCCCGAACCCCTCAAGATTCACCGAAAATTAGGCGTGCCGAGGAGGCTGCCACGGCGGTGAGCCAGAACGACTGAGTGCACGTTGATCCCGGGCGAGCGAGTGCTCGACGGAGGCGATTTCAGGCAAGGGCAACTCAAAGGCCCGATCTGACGGGACCATGTCGGTCTTCGCAAAGGAGAAGACGAGGGTGGTCTGCTGCTGTTGGTTGTCGCGGCCCTGGCGGACCACTTTGCACAAAGCGCACGGATGGTGACCGTCAAAGGTGGTTTCGATGGCCTGCACCCAGTCCATCTGAGTGCTGCGATCCAGAAGCATCACCGTCCAAGCAACGGACTGGAGCAAGGTCCATTGAAACCCGAGGGATATCCCCACGAGTCCAATCACCAACCATTGGCTCCACCGTTTCCTCACCTTGCAAGCAAGGAAGCATGCAGGTTGGAGGCCCGTCAACCCTGAGTGCCCGTTGGACGGGTCGAGGGTCTGCGGTTTTTTGCCGCAGACACTGCGAAAACAGCACCTGGTTTACTTCGAGATCCTAAATAAGGTGTGGGTTCGGAGAGGGGCTGAGAGATCCAATCAACGCATCACCCAAGTCGCGGCGGCGATGGGATCGCTGGTGTTCATGGAATTCAATTCGGACTGGCCCAAAGTGATCAACCCGTCCACGTCCCCGTACTTGGCGCCGCCCGGCAGGAAGTCCGGCGAGTGGATATCCAACACCCGGCCGAATCGAAACTCTCCAAGATGCAAGGCCACCCGATTCAGTGCTGGGCCAGACTGCGCCCGAGCAGCGGCGGCAATCGGAGCCGTCGCATCCAAGGCAATTAACGAGACCTGGCTCGAGGGCTTCTCATGCCCGCGGATGTACTGCACTGCCGTGAGCACGTCGTGGACTCGGTGCGTGAACACCGCCGGATTGTAGCCAAAGGTGTACGCCGCGGCCTCCCGTGGGTTTTTGACGCGAGGTGTGCGCGTGAGCGGTCGGCCATCGATGGAAGACTCACCCTGATGCAGCAAATCCAATCCCAGCACCGTGACTCCACTGTCCACCAACTTCTGGACCGCTGGCACGAGCGAACCCGCAGTGGTATACAACCCTGATTTTCCATCGGCCGTGAGCCAGACGACGGTCTTGCCGTTCCACTGCTTCGGATGACAGAAAATCACGGGGATCTCTTCTCGACGGGACGTGTTTCGTATCAAGCCCGCCATCTGGATCCAGGCTCCGCGATCTTGCTTGTCCTTGAGAACCCAAGTGAGCGAGCTCGCCGGAGCCGGATCGCGGGCATCCAAGACCACATCCCAACCCACCTTCAAGACCTGCCGGTATTGATCAGGGGAGGCCGAGGCCATGCTCTCGAGCTGACGATTCGAATCTGCGGTCCAAAGTTTCAGAAGGCCTCGCTCAAACTGCGGATCCGCCGCCATCGGTGCCGGATGTCCGGCATCCCAAACACTCAGTTCCGATCGGGATGAAACCGTGTAGTCGCGCTCCAAGACCGGCTCTGCCTGACCCAGATGGAAGTGCTTATTCAGCCAGTTGTAGAAGGCCGTTCGCGACACCGCGTTGTAGTTGTGAGGAAAGTGCTCACCGCGCTGCAGCATCACCCGGTCCGCGCCACCGAGGAGGCCGTAGAGGCGTTTGAGCTCAGGGAAGCCTTTGGTGGACATCTCCTTGGTCCAGTCATCGGCGGTGGTCATGCCTTGAGGCTTGGGCGCAAACAAACCGGCAAACTCGACATTGCCTGTACCCACCCGCAGCAAGCTCGCATTCTCACAGGTACAGCCCCCTTGCATAGCCGTGCTAACCATGACCGCCGGAAAGGAAAGCGCGATGCGAGGATCGATGCCCGCCAGCAGCATGGTCTGGGTTCCGCCACCACTGGCTCCGGTGATGGCCACGCGCTGAGGGTCCACCTCGGGCAACTCTAGCAAGAAGTCGAGCGACCTCACCGCGTTCCAGGTCTGGAGACCCATGATGCTCTGGAGATGCGCCTCGGCCTGCGGACTATAAAGCCCCCAGTTCTCGGTGGTGTTCATCTCGGAGCGTTGTTTAGCGAAGCCGTGGACCAGTTGGTGGGAAAGCTGTTTGGAATCGGAGTCGCCCAACATGTCCCACTGCCACACCACACAGCCCATGCGAGCCAGTTGGACACACATGGACTGGAAGCGGCTCTTACCTCCTTCAAGAAAGCGCTCCTGACCCGTGGCGATTTCATTGCGCAATTCCGCGTCGGTGGCTTGGGAGAGTCGTGCATCGGCCCAGTGACCGTGCGCAAACAAGACTGCGGGAACCTTGCCACCCTGAATCTTCTTCGGCCGGTACAAGTTGCCCGTCACAAAAAAACCCGGCGCGCTCTCGAACTGCACCTTCTCCACTGTGTAATCACCGCGATCGATTCGCCCGTAGATTTGTGCCTTGAGGTCCGACTTGGTCGGCATGGGCCACAATCCTTGCGACACCAAAATCCGCTGGCGCACTTGAGTTGCACGACGCTCCCAAATCTCCGAACTCGCGGGGGGCTGAAAGGGGAAATATCCGTCCAGATCCTTGGGTGCCTGGAGTCGCTGGTCCTCGGGGCGTTGCCCGACGGCCAACGCTCGGGGTCCGTCGGCGGCCATGCTGAAGTTCCAAGACAAGGCAACGGCAACAAGGGTGAGAACGCGCAGAGGGGACATGAGCCTGAGGCTAACGAGCCGCCAGCGAGAGACAACCCTCAGAATCATTGCAACCATCCGTAGGCACCGTCGGCACAGCCCTCTCCCTCACAGGGTCTTCAACACCGCTTCGGCCGCTCGGATCGTCGCTTCGATCTCCGCCGAGGTATGCGCCGTGGAAATAAAACCGGCTTCGAATTGAGACGGTGCCAGGTAAACTCCGCGATCGAGCATTCCATGAAAGAATCGGGCAAAGCGCGTGCGATCGCTGCGCATCGCGTCGGCCAGGTTCCAAACCGGGTCCTCGGTGAAGTAGCCGCAGAACATGGATCCGATCCGCTGAAACTGCATGGGGATCTGGGTGGCCTTCGCGACGGCAACCATTCCCTGCTCCAACTCACTCCCCACAGCCTCCAATCGATTCCAGGCATCGGAGGACTGCAAGGCATCCAACGCAGCCAAGCCGGCCGCCATTGCCAATGGGTTTCCACTCAGGGTGCCGGCCTGATAGACCGGACCCAGGGGCGCCAATTGATCCATGATATCGGCCCGCCCGCCGAACGCTCCGACTGGAAGGCCACCTCCGATAATTTTACCAAAGCAACTGAGGTCCGGCGTGAGCCCGAACACGCCTTGGGCACCGGCCGGACCCAATCGGAATCCGGTCATCACCTCGTCGGCGATGAGCACGCTCCCGTGATCTCGGGTCAATTGCCGGAGCAGTTCCAGATAGCCTGGCTTAGGCAGGTAAAGGCCAGCATTGGCCGGCACCAATTCGAGAATCACCGCCGCCAATTGCCCGTCATGCTGCTCGAAGACCCTCCGCAGCGCCTCCAGATCATTAAACGGGAGAACGAGGGTTTGCCGCGCGACCTCCGCAGGCACCCCTGCACTGTCCGGATATCCCAGAGTGAGCGCACCGGAACCTGCCTTCACGAGCAACCCATCCGAGTGCCCATGGTAGCAGCCATCAAATTTGACAATGAGATCCCGTCCGGTGAATCCACGCGCCAAGCGGATGGCCGACATGGTCGCCTCAGTACCGCTGTTGCAAAACCGCACCTTCTCCACGGATGGCACCAAGGACTTGACGCGTTGAGCCATCGTCACCTCTTGCGCGTGAGGAATGCCAAAGCTGGTACCACGCTCGGCTGTACTCTGAATCGCACGAATAATCGGTAAGGCGGCATGCCCTAGAATCGCTGGCCCCCATGTTCCGACGTAATCGATGTAGGTGTTGCCGTCTACGTCGGTGACCCGCGCTCCGGAAGCCGAAGCTGCAAAAAAGGGGGTGCCGCCAACCGCCCGAAAGCCCCGGACCGGAGAGTTCACTCCGCCAGGTATGTGCTTGAGGGCTTCAGCAAACAGGGCTTCGGACCGCGATCGAACGCTCATGTATTGGAGGACTATGCCTTGCAGAGCTAATGCTGCAAAGCGCGCGCCGTCCAAGATCCCGGGTTGATTTAATTTTCAGCGGCCCTGCCGAACCCGTATTCTTGGAATCCAATCGATGGACCGGGATATCCCGACCGCTTCGAACCATGCATCCCTCCCGACAGTTTCATCATTGCCCGCGCTGCGGAAATCCCATCACCCCGCCGAAAGACCGGGCACCCATGGTCTGCGCCGCCTGCAATTTTCAAATGTACTTCAATCCCGCGGTGGCGGTTGCCGTGTTCATCCAACGGGACGATGGGAATATCTTATTAATCCGCCGTGCGAACGATCCTGGAGCCGGGCTCCTGGCACCTCCCGGCGGCTTCATCGATATTGGCGAGTGCGCCGAGTCCGCGGTGCATCGGGAGATTTTGGAGGAAGTGGGCATCCGACTTTCTGAACTGCGATTTCTCTGTTCTCAGCCCAACGAATACCTTTTCAGTGGTGTCACGTATCCGGTGCTAGACCTCTTTTTCACAGCTCAACCTCTCGAGACCGAGGGCGCTTTCAATCCGGAAGAAGTTCATGCCGTGGAATGGCATCCAGCCAAAACTCTGCAGGGTGAGGCGCTGGCTTTCCAATCGATGCGGGCCGCCTGGCAGGTCTGGCTTGAAGCCGATGCAAAAATCAGCAAGGCCCCGGTCCTCCTATCCGCCTCATCCGCCTCCATTTCTTCGGATCGGCTCACCGGCTAAATCCTGCGTTTGCGAGTAGGGCCACCAGGGATAGCTTAGCTCGGTGATTCGCAATGTGATCTTCGATTGGTCCGGGACGCTGGTGGATGATCTTCCGGCCGTCTGGCGGGCTTCGAACCATGCGCTGCAACAGGCGGGAGTGCCGGAGATGTCTCTGGAGGATTTTCGGCGGGAGTTTCGTCTCCCTGCTCGGGACTTCTACATGGAACGGGTATCGAAGGAATCGCTTCCCGAATTGGAGGGTTGGTTCTTGGAGGGATTCAAGCGGGTCCAAGACACGGTCACACCCTTGCCTCATGCTCGGGAATTTCTGGAGTTTTGTCGGCAGCACGGGCTGCGCACGTTTCTCTTAAGTGCGGTGCATCCGGCCTTATTTTCTCAGCAGGAAAAAATCTCAGGCTTTGGTCCGTTCCTCGACAAGACGTACCTCGGTGCCCACGACAAAAAAGACCTCATCGGACAAATCCTTCGGGACAATGAACTAGACCCAACACAAACCGTGTTCATTGGCGACATGCAGCACGACATCGAAACCGCCCACCACGGGGGGGTGAAGTCAGTCGCAGTCCTGACCGGGTACGATAGCCTCGATAAACTGCGCAAATCCAAGCCCCACCTCATTGTCGAGCACCTGTCTGAACTCCGCCGGCACTTGGAAGCCAATCATTTGTGCTTAGCACCGGGTCCCGCGCCGCGTTCGGCCTTTCCGATTCCGACAGTCGGGGCTCTGATTCGAGACGATTCGGGCCGCATGCTTTTGTTCAAGACAGCCAAGTGGTCCGGCATGTGGGGAATTCCCGGCGGAAAGATCGAATGGGGGGAACCCTCTGAGGAGGCTCTCCGACGAGAGGTTCGCGAAGAGACTGGCTTGGAAATCGATCAAATCCAGTTCGTGATGGTCCAAGACTCCATCGCCTCCACAGAGTTTTATCGAGAGGCCCATTTTATCCTACTCAACTACACCTGCCTCGCCCTGCCTGGCCAGTCGGTGACCTTGAATGAAGAGGCTCAAGACTTTGCCTGGGTCCATTGGGAACAAGCCTTCGAACTCCCGCTCAACACTCCGACCCGGCGGTTGCTGGAAATGGTCCAGGCTCGCTGAGAACTTCTCTTTTCATGGACATCATCACACTTGAAGACCTTGAGGTCTTTTACCACATCGGCGTCCCGGACGAAGAACGAGTCCATCCCCAGCGCCTGCTCATCAGCGTGAAAATGGAAACCGACTTCACCTTGGCCGCTGCGGGTGATGACCTGAGTCACACCATCAATTATTACGCCGTGAGCCAACGGTTGCTCAGCCTCGGCCAGGGCAGGACGTGGAAGCTTCTGGAAACCTTAGCGGTCCAGATTGCTGAATTGGTTCTCCGCGAGTTTGGTGCCCGTCGGGTCCACGTCGAAATTAAGAAATTCATTATCCCGGAAGCCCGCCACGTCTCCGTTCAGATCCGTCGGCCTCAGTGATCCCGGCAGGTCCCCTGCAAAAAGTGACTTGTCAGGGCGAATTGAATGGTCAATTTGCCGCCCTCAGCCGGCCCAAAAGGGACCCCTTTTCCGGGCCAGCTCATGAAATACGGTATCTCATGGAAGACCACATCGAGGTTGAGGGGAAAGTGATCGCTGTTCTGGCTGGAACGATGTTCCGCGTCGAACTCGACAATAAACACATCGTCTTGGCGACGATCTCCGGCAAAATGCGCAAACGCTTTGTCCGTTTGACGCCCGGCGATCGGGTGAAGATGAAAATGTCGCCTTACGACCTCAACAAGGCCCGGATCATCTGGCGCATCGGCTGACCGGCCAGTCCGTACCAGGGGTTTCGCGCGGGGCATTGTATCTGCCCGGCTCAGAGAACGTCCGACCGCCGAAGATTGCGGCAGGCTCCGGAGGTTTTTTGGACCCCGAACCCGGCGAAGAACCGGCATGGCGGGGACCAAAGTGACTTACTCGAACTGACGACTCTGTGACGGGGTCACGGGCCTCTCTGCTAGAGTCTCGGGCCGAAGACTTTGCCTTTTGCCCACCGACAAGCCCTGGGCTTCAGATTTGGAGGCGACCCGGAGGGCCGCACGGGGCCCTTTTAGAGCCCCCGTGCGGTGAACCCGTATGATTACTTCGCCTCGGTGGCGACAGCATCTTCTTCCTGCGATTCGCTGATCACCGGAGCGATGGCTTGCAACTTGTCCTTCTCGGCCAGGTTGATGAGCTTGACGCCCATGGTGTTGCGGCCGGCTTCGCGGATCCCCTTCACCGGGATTCGGACCATTTGGCCACCAGAAGTGATGAGCATTAGCTCATCGGAATCACGGACAGTCAGTGCACCCACCACATTGCCGGTCTTGTCACCGGTCTTCATGGTGATGATGCCCTTGCCGCCGCGGCTCTGCTGACGGTACTCCTCGAAGTCGGTCCGTTTGCCGATACCGTTTCCGCCGGCAACCAACAGCGTCGAATCGGGATCCACGAGAGCCAAAGCGACGACCGCGTCCCCCTTCTCCAGCTCGATGCCCTTCACGCCACCCGCGTTGCGACCCATCGAACGCACCTGATCTTCTTGGAAGCGGATGCTCATTCCTTGTTTGGTAATGAGAATAATCTCGTTGTTTCCGTTGGTGAGACGAACCTCCACCAGGCCGTCGCCCTTATCGAGAGTGATGGCGATGATCCCTCCTTTGCGGACATTCTGGAAGTCGGACAGCTCGGTCCGCTTGACGGTTCCCAGTCGGGTCACGAAGAAGAGCTCGTTGGTCTGCTTCCAGGTCAAATCTTCCTTGTTGGCGCCATACTTAGAACTCACGCGGACGAGCGTCTGAATC
>JAPLUF010000278.1 GCA_026397755.1 Verrucomicrobiota bacterium | reverse complement strand
GAACCTGAGGAATGAACTCGATTCGTTGGAAATCGACGATTTTCTTGAAAGAACCGACCACCATCTTCCGTATCCACTGAGAAGGATCCGTCTATCGGCCCTGGTTGTGGCCGTAACCACCGGGGAGGTGGACACATGTTCCATCTCTCCAGGTGACGGTTTGACCGAGGTGACTCGGGTGATCCTGAGGTTTCAACGGGAAAGTGTTGCCTTTCTGAAAGAACCAGGTGGAAACTCCCGTATACCCAGAAACGGAATCATGGAATTGGTATGAAGATTCTAGACTGTTCAGGAGCGTCACCTATATTGATTTCCTCTGCTTGTGCTAGAAAATGGAGAGGGGTTATTGATTCATCAACAGGTGAGCCTTGCGATCTTAACATCGAACGCCCTAGCACCCATTATGAC
Organism: Verrucomicrobiota bacterium; assembly: GCA_026397755.1. Lineage (GTDB taxonomy): Bacteria > Verrucomicrobiota > Verrucomicrobiia > Limisphaerales > UBA9464 > SXXZ01. The sequence goes on along the minus strand of JAPLUF010000278.1, from coordinate 16,426 downwards.
AGAGCATGCTTATCTGCTTTTTATAACAACGGAATCGTCGCGCTAGACAACAGTGAGGTTCTAGTGTTGTTCACTGATTCTGATTGTCACATATGGTTGCCTGAGTTGAATATCATTATGTGCGGCAATTGGGTACCAAGCAGTGATCAGTTGGCGTCGGCCTTATGGACTAACCCATTAATGTGGCGATGTATGGAGAGTTATCCGCTGTTGTGCAATTCTGCAACTGACCTTTCGCGAGATTTGAATGAAGAAGGCGAATCCATACAGACAACACTTTTGAGTGGTAACTACTTGGTTGATTCCACCGTGGTCAGCAATGGAACCTATAGCGGAACTGCACATCGGTTTAGGCTATATTCGAATTGAGCAGTTATGCTTCGATTGCTTTAAATTTAATAGGGAAAACCAAACGCTAATACGCCCCGGTGGAGAGCCTTGATCAAATCAAACCTCCCGCCACGGTGGAGACCGAACAATACATAGAGGTCAACAACCGTGGCTAGCAAGTTTGAGCGGTTCTCGGAGGTTCACAGTCTTGGCAATATCCGGGGAGGTGGACACATGTTCCATCTCTACTGGTGACGGTTGGATCTGGAGAAAACAGGGGTGAACCTGAGATTTTGTGGGAAAGTGTTGCCTTTCTGAAAGAATGGGTTGGATTCTTCCGTATTCCCGGAAGTGGCAGTTACCGAATCACGTCCTGAATTTTGGAACGGTCTCTCGATGCATTCCAGCAACTATGATCAGTGGGGTTTTGGCTATTGCTACAAATCAACGAACAAAACCGTAACACAATGAACCATTTATTGATCATTTCCGCCATTGGAACAACACTCGTGTGTGTGGCCCAGGACTTTGTCAATCTGAACTTTGATTCCCCTGATTTGAGCGGTTCTCTAAGACCGTATGACCCCTTGTATCCTCGAACCCCATTCATTGGTGAAACGTCATGCCTGTTGCGGGGTTGGACGCTGTTGGGCAACGGTGTTCCGCTCAATAAAGTATATTACAGTCCAGGCTCTAGAAAAACACTGGACCCGGTAACGATGATTCCGATAGGGGACGGTGAAAATGCGAACAATAGGTTCGTTATACATTCATTGCCACTGCGGCTGGTAGATCTTCGTTTTCAGCAAACTGGACGCATCCCGGCGGACGCCGTTGGTCTTGGCTATTTCGCAAACGGGCCAATGGAGATGCTGATCAACGGCAGTCTTCTGCACACGGTGGATACAACCTTGAGTACAACGCCGATCGTCGATGTCTCAGCTTATGCTGGCCAGGTCGTCAACCTTGAGTTTCATGTGTTCCAACGCCCATTTTCCGGCGCTCTGTTTGAGTTCGATATCAATGGCTTCACCCAGGTTCCGGAACCCTCCACATGGGCGTTGTTCGGGGTCGGTACCGTTACACTGGCTTGGTCGTATCGTCGTAGGATGGGAATAAAAACAGGACTGTAGGACCAGAATTCCTCGGACAAACCCACTCTTGGCAATATCCGGGGTGGTGGACACATGTTCCATCTCGACAGGTGACGGTCGGACCGAGGGAACAGGAAAGGGGATTCGTGGCAGTAACCACCGACTCGACACTGTGTCCTGCTTGCTCAGCTACAACCAGGGAAGGGAAAGGGATCAAGTTCACCGAGATTGCGTGTACACTCCAACCGGTGACACCCGGATCGACGATGAACTAAACCCAGGGTGGGAACTCGGGGGGAAATCGAGGTTCTTCCAGGAAAATGTTGCCTTTCTGAAAGAACCAGGTGGAATCTTCCGTATCCCCAGAAACGGAATCATAAAAACACCGTCTCCGAAGCAATTTCCCGGGATAAGTGAAACTGTGTCAACCGGTCTGAATTTGGGTTATAAAAAGACCACCAATCCATTGTGTCTCCAATTTATCGGGATAGTCCCTTTTGAAATCACCGGTTACAAAATCATATGACTCTTCCAGTTCTCAAACGTCTTGTGGTAGTTCTTGGTGTGTTTTCCACTGTGTTGTTGGTCGGGAACGTCTTAATGTTTTGGAATTACGGCAATCTCAAGGTACAGGCAGCGTTTGCAGACGAGCAGACACGTATTTTCGATGCGATGCAGATGCAGTCGCACCAATCCTCAAAACCTCGTGATATCGCAGAGTCTCTTGAGTACGTTGTTTGGTATTACCCATCCGGCACTAAGCAGGAGGCTGGGTCAAGGCTCGATAGAGTGGTAGAAAGACATCGCAAAGCGGTTGTACGCGATATCGTTGCACACCTTCGTAGCGTCACAAACCAAGATTTAGGGGAGCGTCCGGAGCCTTGGATTGAGAAGTATGCACAACGATAAAAGGTTCTGGTTCTCAGAAGGTCCATTTGTGGCAGTAACCACCGACGCGACACTGTGTCCTGCTTGCTCAGGTACGAGCCGGGAAGGGAACCGGATCAAGCTCACCGACCTGTCACCCATGTGTTTCGAACCGTTGACATCCGGATCGACCCACTAAATCGTTGGCTGCATTGCATGCCCTTCATCATGAAACGCACACATTGGATTATCCTGGCGGTGCTTTTGATAGCACCGATTGCGTTTACGCTGATTTACGCGCGCGAATTTCTTGCTGTTGACTCGGCACTCGATGCAGGGGCGAGCTACGACTACCAGGCTGGACGAGCCGACTTCACGCAAAGTCATCCTTTCATTCCTTTCGCCGACCGCCACAACACACTTTGCACGATGGCTGCATGGTCATCATTGGGAGCGGCGAGTTATACAGTGGCAGTTGCCATTTGGAGAAGGAAGACACATTCGGCCTCCTGAGAGACAAGACCTCTAAGTCTATGAGCTGGGACGAGGGAGTAGTTGAGGGACTCGGGTAAACCTGAAATTCTTCAGAGATTCGGCCGTCTTACGAAAAAACAGCCCCGCATCTACCGTATCCATTGAAACGGATTCGACCAACAACCCTGGTCGTGACCGTATCCTTTGGGGTCGTGGACACATGTTCCATCTCTTCAGGTGACGGTTGGACCGAGGGGAGGAACAGTTTTCGGTTGCGGTCCGTCAAGGGAACGAGGATTTTGGCAAAACTCTAGAAACTAGGCTGCGTTTAGGTGGCCTAAACAAAGTTCGCCAAACTGACGCATTTCGTCGTCCGCACTCGGGCCGCACACTCGCGCCCAATTGGGCACCAAACAGATGGCCACCAACTCTATAATCGACAATCTGAATCCATACGCGAGGCGGGTTGCCACTCATCTATTTCGCCACTTTCCGGACTGGGCAACCTTGGCGACGACTGATCCTAACCCAAATGCCGATTCCGGTGCGCTACTGTTGGAAATCCCTGCCAATCTTTCAGGCAGCGAAATCGTGCTTCACATTTGGTCCGACGGCGATGAACTCACAGTTGGGCTACACACTCATCATTGCCATTTCTCTGATTATGACCAACGTGAAACTGACGAGCACATTGAAGACGGAGTTGAATACATTAAAAATCTAATCCAAGAAAATTTCGTGATTTACTCATGGTACTGCAATGGTCAGTTTTGTTGTTCAGTCACCGGAACACCGGGCAAAGTCGAGGACCCGGCAAAGTTTATATCCAACGTCGATAGAGTCACATGTAGAAGTTGGGCTGGTACATACGACTCTGATGACGTAAAAGTTACTGGTTGAAATGTAACCACAAAGAAAAATCTGGCAAAAAATCGTTGCACCGGAGTTGCAGTCGGCGGGTTTTCTGTTTTTCAAGCATCCACCAGCCGCAACCCGGAGAACGCCGTCGCTAGACCACTTCGTACGCGCCCATGAGCAAAGAAGAGATGCACAAGATTCTGTCAGAGCACCTCGCAACCTTTCGCGCTTGGAGTTACGCGCAACTTTCGGAGCGAGTCGAGCGCGACCGTCAGGCACACGATTGCTTGGAGCACGTCGATGGCATCGCACCTGACGGCACGAAGTATCAGATAGAGTTTCAGGCATTGTGGGAGGGCAAGCCGCACGGAGATGTTCGAGTTTGCGTCGACCTCTCGGCAATGCCACACAAGACGTTGCTTGGGTTCATTCCAGTTTACGTTTCGGATGTGACCGACAGTTTCATCATGAGTCCAGACGGGAGATTTGTCGGAGAGCATGAAACACCAGTGGACTAACAGTAAACGGTCTATTGGTGCGAAACGGATCGAAACCAGTTGATCGATGACTGGTTGGGTCGGGATTCGTGGCAATATCCGGGGTGGTGGACACATGTTCCATCTCTACAGGTGACTGTTGGACCGAGGGGACTCGGGGAATCCTGAGGTTTCAACGGAAAAATGTTGCCTTCCTGAAAGAACCAGATGGAAACTCCCGTATCCCCTGAAACGGAATCATGGAACCACCGTCTCCGAAGCAAATTCCGGGGTAGTTGAAACTGTGTCAACCATGACTAAACAACGTTGGACATCATGAAAGACAAGCACTCGGACGGAACTGTTTGTCCTGCTGGAACAAAGTCAGTTCCACGGGGCTTTGCACCTTGTTGCGAATACTTCGAGGGTCATGTGGATACCTGCTACTTTGACGTTCGGTATGAGTGGTGGCCAAAGGCGAAAAGTTGGTTCATCGCAATTTCCGAATCGGCTGGAGGTGGCGGAATCAAGATCAACTACTGCCCTCACTGCGGTTCTCAGCTTGGTCCAAAGGGGCGAGCGCAAGAGCCTCAGAGGAAAAAATCAGGGAGCTTCAGTCGCCAACGTTAAGAATATTTTCAGCTCAGTACACTTGGTAAGAAGTTAGATCAAAGGAAGTTGTATCTAGCAGTGGTGACCCATTCTCCAAAGGTCCACTCTTGGCGTTGTCCGGGGAGGTGGACACATGTTCCATCTCTACAGGTGACGGTTGGATCCGGATCGGGAAGAGGATTCGTGGCAGTAATCACCGGGGTTGTGGACACATGTTCGACCTCGTCAGGGTGTCCACCACCAAAAATCGATTGGGAGAAACAGGTTTGGGTTGAGGTTTGGTGGAGATGAGCGGAACGTGCTGAAGAACACTCGAGAGAGCTCCGCTACAGCAGTCTATACATTGATTTTCGTTACATGAAGCAATATTTTATTAAATGCTCGATTGTAGCGACCGTCGCTGCTATTGGATATACGGCATCTTTCGTTGTTGTGCGTTTTGCAAAGCCAGAATTCGTCAATACTAACGATGGCCCAAAAGCAGCCTTCAAGAGCTTCTATTATCCACTTTGCTATATCAGCGCGAGTCGACCAATTTGGCATTCACGAGTTCGTGATGGTTGGCTTGAGATTCAGATAGATTGGATCAACCGAGGAAATGGATACCTATATTTTATTTGGGATGGGTATGAGGCCAGAGCTTCTTATTCTGCGGATCTACATAATGTGAAGGAGCATGATGTCGTGCTCGCTCACTTCGGATACGAGTTGGTGACTTGGGATGATTTCTCCAGCCACCTTGTGCCTTACATCGATAAAGTGAAGCCGGCGAATCAGGGAGCGGCAATAGCGGCTTCTTCGCCGAGCGTTCGTTGATTTGGTGATTTATGAGCGGGCAGTCGGCTCCAGCACCATACTCATCGAGATCCCCCAGACACAGTGTCCACGGTGAACCGAATGAACCTGTCGTGGCAGTATCCGGGGTGGTGGACACATGTTCCATCTCAACAGGTGGCGGTTGTACCAAGGGAACAGGAAAGGGGATTCGTGGCAGTAACCGGTGAATTGGTGGTTCTTTGAACTTCACAGTTTGGTCCACAGATGGTCGATGAAGAGGGTGTTTTGTGGAGTTGGTACACCGTGACTGAAGTGTGAAAAGAGACATTGTCACTTAGTTGACACTTCAAGTCACGGAGTTACCATTGGGATCTGACGGTGGTTGATGTTATTGACTGAAACAACGAATGCTAATGCGAATGAAACCAAAGTGGTTGATCTGGTGTGCATGGATGATGGTGATCCCTGTTAGCTTTTTGCTTGGGTTTGTGGCAGGATGGTTGGCGAAAGTTTTTTGGGGTTCTCAAGATAGTGCATTAACTGTATTCGCCTTGACTTTTGGGATTTCGACCTTTGGGATTATGGTGTTAGTGGATCGAATTTCGATGAAACAGTCAAAGTGATCAAATGAAGATACCCCAAAAAAAACCCACTCCGTGGAATCCACAGAATGAGTTGTTTTGTCACTCGGTTAGTTGGATTGAATCCAATGAGTTGATCAGTTGATCAATTTCATCGTCGTTGAGTTGACTGATTGAATCCGGAACTTGTTTTTCAAACTCGAGAAGTCCTTGAAACGAGGGTAGATCATCTACTGAATGAATTTCATCATCATTTACCCAATATTGTCTCTCCTCGTTTAGGATTTCTTTGTTCTCACTCAACTTTTTCCGGACAACTAGATCGAACACCTCCGGACTATCGACACGGTGAGTGTCGAATACCGTATTGTCCTGATACTCTGGAATGAACACGTTATTGTAGTAGTCATCCAGTTCATCCCTTAGTTTCACTAGTCTCAGTTTCACCTCTTCTACACTTATTTTATCAGTCATATTTTTCCTTCGATTTCTGAATCTCGAACCGTAATTGGTTCTTCGTTCAGTTCCAATAGACTACACTGTGGTTGTACGGAAATCAACATATAAAAAGTCCTGAACCAAGATTTGTGACAAACACTGATCTTACCCGGGTCAAACTGTGGTGGAATACGTCTCACCATCCACAGTGTGACTATGCGTTTAGTGTGTTGGTGTGGAGCAAATGCTTGGTGGGGTGACACTGACTCCTAGAGAGTCGAGTTCTGGTTTTAATCCCCCCCGTCAAATCTTTGGGTAGGAAATGTTCTGACCGTTGTGGTCAGGAATTTCCCTATCCTCCACCAACTTAAAAATCCCCTGAACGGTATCAACACCCTCGACGACGATAAAAACCCATTGTAGGGGTGTTTACGATCGATTGACGGCTCTTTTAAGCATCTTTGATACCCAACCCAAATCCACTGGTTGTCTCGAAGAGGGCTTGGACCCGGTGGTGAAGTGGTGGTGAAGTGGTGGGAAACGCATATCCGACCCTGATTCGATCACCGTGTCTAAGGTTGGAACCCGTGGTGAACCTGGTTTGAACTCTTCGACTACATGTGGACCGAGTGGTGGACACAGTTACGACTGAGGTCAATGGGTGGGTTCAACCGACTCTGGGGAGGATTAAGACCAGAACTTGAGTCTTGGATCTGTGGAATCGTTGGAGTTTTCCCGGGACCAAGTTCAAAAACGGCACTGAAACGGTGTCGAGTGGGTCGAAGTTGGGGGTTCAAAACCGGTGGACCACCTTCAACAGGGTCGAGTTCTGGCAATAATCCCGACCAGACGAACGGTGGAGAAGGGGATGGAAATGGCCAGAAAGAGGAGGTTCGAAGACGATCTGGAGTGGGAGATCTGGCAATAACCGATTCAACGGGGTGTAAAACTCGAAGACGACCTGTGTAATGGGTCCAAGTATGGTTTTGAGGGGTTAATCGAACGGTCGTTGAACTTGATTACCCTGAATCAAAAAGACGTCGTACACCCCCGTGGTGGGTAGTATACGACGTCGTGGTGTATGGGTAAGATGGTGGTTAGGCAGCAATCTTCAAGTCGGGTCCGTCACTGTTTTGGGATTGGTTGATCTTGGGTGGTTCATGATCGACATTGGTTCGGTTGTACCACTCGACGAACGGTTTGAGTTTCTGGTATAGCCACCGAGACCCGTCTTTATTGAGTGGAGTTACGGCAGTTCCACGGTCCACGTACCGTCCAACCAATTTACCGTCTTGACTCGGGAACACCTGGATCAACCTTGTTTGATGGTCTGTATCGATAAACGTAAACACCAGTGACTCAGGATAGAGAGTGAACTCATCAAGTAAGACGGAGTCCCTTCTGCGTCTCGGTCTCCGTTGTTTGGTGGTTGAACCCGGAGTCGAGATGTTGAACTTTGATAGGAACTCTGGATCGACCTCCGGGGTTTCCTCCTTGGGATACTGATACTCCTCTTTGAGGATTCCGAGACTCACGAAGGCCTTTCGAGTCGTACACACGTCCGAGGGAAGTTCACTCCTCTTGTTGAAGAGGAACATGTACCTGATAGCCGTCTTGTAACAGAACTCGTTGACGAACTCGGTCTCTACCAACTTCTTGAATCCCACCTTGTCTTCGTTACACTTTTTCCGAATTGTCACAAGGTGTTCACCGATCTCCACGACAGACTTGAACTTACGTATCTTCCAGTGTTCCTGGTTCTTCTCAAAAGTCTTTATCAACCCGTGAAGGGACTTGATCTTCTGGATCAGGTCCATCTCTGGGTCAATCACTTTGGTATCCTCGAAGGAATTCAGACTTGGGTCCACGGGTGACGAATTGTCCCCAAAGACAATAGAGTCCACATTCACCAGGATAGGTGAACTGGTACTACTTTGTGGAAACGGAATGATTCCGTGGTCAGGGGTTGCGTTGATACTGTTGTTCTCGTTGTTGGTGTTCATTTTGAAATTGGTCAGGGTTCGTGTGTTGGTACAAAACCATTGACACGAACTCGTTTACGGGTGAGGATTTGTGTTACCGTCGGTTCCTCAACCGTGAACACAACCTATCACACCCACCCACTGAATGTCCAGACAATTCGTATTCGAAGTGTGCTATCATCGTTCCACTTTGAACTTGACAAACGATCTGTGTGATGGTATATAGTCACCGTGGTTGTCGATACAGTATCAATATCACTGAAGACACAACGTTACACCAACACCACTCTGTTGGCTGTTCACCACCCCACAGACACACAGTTCACGGTGAGTGTGCAGTGAGTGCAAACGATAACGATTGGGGTTTTGGATCGTGGACACTGTGTCTCCGTATATACGACTTCCCCATCTATTTGCTTCCCCGTGTGTTGCGCAACTCTGAGCAGCTTTTCCCAAGGCAAAAGCTCCATGTTCAGAAGGTATACTCCCTAGGGTATGGGAGGGGGGGTATCTGTTCCTGATTGGCCACGATTCGATCGATTGAACCCCAAATGCGTTGGATCGTTCATGAACCTCCTCTTCTCTTCGATAACCTCCACCATGAACCTCTTGTGGCTTTGACCAGAATTTGGGGTGGTATTGCTTATTGCGGATAGGGGGACGGCATATGTGTGGGTTGAAACCACCTCGAACAGCTTCTCAGGGTTGTTGGGTCTGGGTGGGTCGAAATGCTTTGGAGGGGGTAGGGGGTGCTTATTGCGGATAGGGGGATGGCATATGTGTAGGTTGAAACCACCTCGGTGACTATGGGTCCACTCTTGCGGACTGGAATCCGGTTCGTAGCGTGGGTGTACATGACACGGATCGAACGTGAACGACATGCACGTCCCTGGCTCAAAACCGAGAAGTTGGTGGTGACCCGGAAGTTCCAGGAGTCTTTGAAGAGCTCTCCAACCCTGAATGGACTGAATCGGGACCTGTTGGCCTGGGTGGTTCACACCGTGGTGAGTCGAACTGAGGAGTTCGAACTGTTCACCAACATCGACCGATCGGTGTGGAGCAATCGGTTGGGATCCCACTATCGAAGGTACCTGGATTGGCTCGTGGTGAACGAAATCCTGGAGGAGAACACCCGTTACAGAAACGATTCCAAGAACCCGGAGAGGAACTTTCCGATGAGTTTCCGGGTCAAAGGTCTCAACGATTCGAACTCGTCCCAACAGTTGGTGGTTCAGACTCGAACCTTGAGTCGGGTGTCCCACTTCAAGGACCAAAGTGATCTGGTGGACAACGTGACCCGGTACGTTTACCGATGTCTTCAGGATCTCATGGTCACCCGAAACTTGGTCTATATTCCGGATCAGGTTCGAGACGCATTGGCCCTCGAACAGTGCAAACGCATTTACTCAGGGTGTTTCAACGTTCACTACGGGGACCAATCCAAGAGGCTGTTCCACTCGGTGATCCTGATGGTCCGAGAAGGTCGACATAACCTTCGTCTACGAACTCCAGGTGAGGTGTTGGTCTACTGTGACGTCAAAACCTGCTTTCCCAACCTCCTGGTCACCTACATCAACAACCCCAACGAGAAAACCCTCTGGATCAACGCATTGAACCACGACCTGTACGACGTGGCTCGAACCGAGTTGAACTCCACCCACTCTCGAGACGAGGTGAAGGTCCAATTCAGCAAATTCCTCAGTGATCCCAAACACCCCACCAACAACGTTCCTGGCCGTTTCCTCGAGAAACAGTTTCCTCTCCTCCTCGAAATCATTCGGGGTGATCCCCACATGGCTCTCAACCTCCAAAACCTCGAAGCATCCATCCTCGTCCAACAAATGGTCACCTGGGCCATTCAAACCAACTCCTGGTACGTTCCCATGTTCGACGGATTCCTCTGCAAACTCTCCCACCTCCAACAGGTTCAGGACCACGCAACCCACCTCCTCGAACTCAAACTGGGTCACCGTCCCATCATCAACCACCAGGTTCTTGGCTGAATTCCACCTCTTTCCAAGTTTCACCAACCCCCATCAACCCATTCACCCCAACATCCCCAAAGGGGGTAGGGGGTGCTTGTTGCGGATAGGGGGACGGCATATGTGTAGGTCGAAACCACCTCCTTCCGAGTTCACCCGATCCTTGAACCTGGATGGTGTTGCTGGGAACCCAATGCAAAACGGTGCCTGACGAATCGAAGACGACCAACAGGGTGTTGGTACTGCTACCCGGATCGAGATTCGGTATGCGTCAATCTGGCCGTGTTTGCGTGGACGTTGGTTGACCCAGTGGACACTGGTTCCACGATGTGGGTCTACGAGTCGACGATGAACCAGAAAAACGGTCGATGTTGTTGAGGGTATCTGCGACGCACCCCTGGGACTGAAGAAGTTGGATCAGGTCTTCGATCAAAGGATCTGGTGAGGGAGTTCTGGGGAATTTGATCTTGGTCATATCGTATAAGTAGTAGGATACCCAACTAAACCGTCGGTGGAGTCATCAGCCAAAACCGTTGAGCCTCACTTCGAGACACGGGCTTGAGGTAGTGACGACCAATGATTGCGGGACTGTTTCCCATCAGTTCGGCCAACCGGTTACGGTTCTGGTGAACTCCCAACCAGTAGGTGGCAAACGAGTGACGAAGACCGTCGGGAATCCACCGAATCTCAAGACACCGTTGGTAACTCTTGAGACGTCGGGAAAACCCCACGGGAATCAGAGGTCGATCCCGGGGAACACGGTTCAACCAGTCGAGAAGCACCGAATGCAGTTCCACCAACCGAGCCCGTTTGACCTTGGTTCGATCCGGAGAAATGGACAACACCGAGTGGTCCCAATGAAAGTCGTTCCAGGTGAGACGTTGAGCCTCAGTGGGTCGAAGTCCCGCAAACAACCCCAACGTCACGTAGGCCATCAGACTTCGGTGAGCTTCGTGTTGGACCACCTCCAAGAGACGGTGAACTTCGTCGAGGGTGTACACCTCGGGAACCCGACACTCCACACTCACCGACAGTGTCTTTGCAGGATTCGTCGACACCAGTTCCTCGGACACACACCAGTTGAGGAACTGCTTGAGCTTGGTGAGGGTGTTTCGTCGAGTCTGAGGTGACACCGGTTTTCCCTGTTGGGTCCGAAGGTTGGAGATCACCGCATCGATGCTCTTTCGACTCAACGAACTCAGAGACGTGTCGGGAAACAACTGGCCCAACCGAACGGCAACGGTCCGGATCTCCTGAATGGTCCGGGGACGGTTCGACTTCTTGGTGTCGGACTCCACGTAGTGGGACCACCGCAGAGCCGCGGTTTCGACCGAAACACGATCCTGGGTCTCTGAAGAGAGGTGGTGAATGAAGTGGACCACCGCATCCTTCACGGTCTTTCCGTGCTCGGCCAGTCGACGTTCCCAGCTCTGCATCTCGGGTGAGTTCACCAAAACCGGTTCGTGGAGTTTCCATGGAGTCGACGGAGGAAAGAGCTTCCCGATCTGACGAGCCTTTTCGAGGGCCTCTGCCTTGTTGGAGAAGGAGATTCGAGGACGGCCGGTCCAACCCTCACGACGACAGTCCACGTCGTAGTATCCGGTTGGAGGATTTTTGGAGGAAGAAACCGTCGACGGTTTGGTCGTCGGGAGCTGTCTGGAGGAGAAAACCCCAATGAAAACGGGGTTTTTGAAGTGGTGTCCCGACCAGGAATTGAACCTGGATCAACGGTTTAGGAACCAAATTAAGCATTTGGATACCTAGAAACGCAAATCGACCAAATCGGCTGAAAATCCTCATTCTGGGGACCCAACCCTCGTCGTTGAGGGTCAGACTATGACGGTTTGGGGGGTGGTTCTAGACTTTTGGGTTCTGGATGAGGTTGGAGGAGCGCTGGAGGAGCGTTTCAGTTGGAAACCGGTTCTGTGGATCGAAGGAGGTTTCGAACCTGGGTGGGGTACCAGGTGGTTCGTCCGGTTCGGGTGGTGATACCTCGTCGGGTGAGACAATCTGCGATGGATTGTAGGGTGGTGGCTCCGGTGGACTGAATTTCTCGGATCACGGGAAGCACCAACCGGTGAAACGAGTGAGCGGCTTGTACGTTCGCGTGGGCCATCATTCGACAACGGTGTTGAGGGTTGGAACACCCACCCAATCGGGTTCCCCGGGATTTGGCTGCGGTGAGAGCCGCTTTGGTTCGTTCCGAGATGAGTTCTCGTTCGCGTTGGGCCACCAGAGCGAGAATTCCGACGGTGAATCGGTCCACGTTGGGACAGTCACAGCAGACGAAGTTGACCTGGGAGTTTTGGAGACTCAGTAGGAACTGAGCGTTTCGACTCAGACGGTCCAGTTTTGCGACCACCAGAGTGGCTTTGGATCGTCTGCATTCGTCGAGAGCTGCATTGAGTTGGGGACGGTCGTTGAGACCACCGCTTTCCACTTCGGAGAACTCGTGGAGCAGTTGACCTTTCTGGGAGGTGACGAATCGGGTGACTGCGTCCCGTTGAGCGTTCATTCCGTTTCCGTCGTGTCCCTGATGACGGGTGGAGACCCTGAAGTAGGCGATGTAGAACCTGAGGAATGAACTCGATTCGTTGGAAATCGACGATTTTCTTGAAAGAACCGACCACCATCTTCCGTATCCACTGAGAAGGATCCGTCTATCGGCCCTGGTTGTGGCCGTAACCACCGGGGAGGTGGACACATGTTCGACCTCATCAGGGTGTCCATGACCAAGAATCGATTGGGAGGAACAGGTTTGGGTTGCGGTTCGTCACCGGATCGAAGATCTTGGCCAAATTAGAGAAACTCGGTTGCGTCTAAGCGGCCTAGGCAACGTTAGGCGGCATCACACACTTTATGCAAACACGACATGTTTTCCGATGGCTGGTGGTCAGCGTCGTGGCGCTTCTCGCCGCGCTGTTGGCATTTATTGGCTACGAGGTTTTCTCCACCGTTTTTCCCGGCGATTCCATCGTTATCACCGCTTCAGACGGAGCGCGTATGCGCGTGGATGGCAGGGGGCTAGAGGTCTTGGCAGGTCACGCTGGCACTGCGAGCTTTTCTCCGCTGCTTCTCCCGGTGGCGACCGGCCTATTCACCATTTTGGCGGTGTTTGCGCTCATCGGCGCTGCTTCACTCTTTCGACATGACAGACAGACAACACATGCCGCCTAACCATTCGCTGCAGCGAACCCAGCGGGAACGTTGTTGTGGAAGTTTTGCCGTCGACCAAGTAGCGGACCTCTGCTTCCAAGGGTCGTTGTGACACAATGTCCAGCAAGTGTGACCGGTTTTCGGAGGTTCCAGTCTTGGCAATATCCGGGGTGGTGGACACATGTTCCAACTCTACAGGTGACGGTTAGACCGATGGAAATGGGAAGGGGATTCGTGGCAGTAACCACCGACGCGACACTGTGTCCTGCTCGCTCAAGTACGACCAGGGAAGGGTACCTGACCAAACTTACCGGGATCGCGTGTACACTCCAACAGGTGAAATCTGGATCGACGAACCGACTGAACCTGAGGAACGAACATGAACTTGTCGGGAATCGACGATTTTCTTGAAAGAACCGACCACCATCTTCCGTATCCACTGAGAAGGATCCGTCCAACCAACCTGGTCGTGACCGTAACCTTTGGGGTGGTGGACACATGTTCCATCTCTCCAGGTGACGGTTTGACCGAGGTGACTCGGGTGATCCTGAGGTTTCAACGGAAAAGTGTTGCCTTTCTGAAAGAACCAGGTGGAAACTCCCGTATACCCAGAAACGGAATCATCATAAGTCCCCTTCTTGGAAGGAACACCACCTTGGTAAGTGAACCAACTTGTCAACCATCACTCCTAACGACACCTTTCCGATTTTTGGATGCGTTCCTCCAAGGGCAGACGACATTCAAAACGGAGTCAGGGAACAATTTCTGAATTAGATTCACCCCGTTTGTTTAATCACACTATGAATACTACTACAAAAATACTACTGGCAGTTGTCGCGAGTTCCATGTTGTCTTTCGGATGCAGCACACCTCGTCATACCGGACATTGTGAATACAAGACTGTTATTCTTAGTAACCGGCCTGCAGCCGATGCGGAGTTGAATAAGTTGGGCGCAGAAGGATGGGTCGTAGTTGGTTTTTCTCGAAACGAGGGCGGCAGTAACACCTCTACGTTTGTCCTGATGAGGCGAAAGTGAAACACGTTCGGGTCAACATCCAGTAGTGGAAGTGGCCGTTCCCCGGGTTTCACCTTCTGAATCATAAGCTTGGCAGTTGGACCGGGCCCCCTGTGACCAAGTGTAAGGCAAGGCTGACCCGGTTCTCGGAGGTTCACAGTCTTGGCAATATCCGGGGTGGTGGACACATGTTCCATCTCGACAGGTGACGGTTGGACCGATGGAAAGGGGAAGGGGATTCGTGGCAGTAACCACCGAGGAAGTTGAAATTGTGTCTCAATCGCCCTAAATCGGAGCTGACAAAGTCATCAAGTGATTGTTCTTCTGATTTTTGACTAGCTCTTAGGAGTGCGGCCCTTTCTTCTGTACAATAGTTCGATTGTCCAGGGTACAGCAAAGTGACAAAGGATGTGAAAGCTTGTCAGCACAACACCGGCCTGTCCGGCAGACGTGAAGAAGAATAGTTCCTTTCGCCACTCCAAGAGCACGACGTAAGCAAGCCAAGAGATACCAGGGACACCAGAAGCACCATGGCCTCTGAATGCACGGCGCGCATTCAGGACGAGCGACACAAAATCTACCGTGACGGCTGCAATCAAGAGGCCTATGTCGAAAACGGCCAACATTTGGCTTTTCCTATGATGCGTTGATGCGTGGCTTGCAAGCGAAAACCAGTCGACGGATGCATATTCTAAAAAACGTGACCCGTTCTCCAAAGGTCCACTCTTGGCAATACCCGGGTTAGTGGACACATGTTCCGTCTGTATGAGAGGTAAACGGATGGTCCTTTAGACCTGGGGGACCTGTTGAAGACGTGGTTGAAACTCTGACATGTTTCAAAATGAAAACCCCCAATCCAGTTAACGGAATGGGGGGTTTGACTGATTATGAGACAAAATTCATACGGTTCATTTCGAATTACTCGAAGAATGGATGATCTTGACCTGAATTTTCATTAATATCTGACTTTGTACTTTTATTTTTAATTGGAACGTATCGAATACCACCTTCAACAGGTACTGGAGTAAAATATTTATCTCCGATTTTATCGAGTTCGGTTCTTAGTCCCTTTATGTCGACGGTGATTTTACCATCGTCAACGTCCTTCTTCTTTGTTCTTTTCATTATTGTGTTAGTTGTCTTGTTCATCCGAGTCCATGGATTCGATAAATCTGTCAAGTTCATCGTCGTTGAGTTGACTGATTGAAATCAGAATCTGTTTTTCAACTTCGAGAAGTCCTTTAAACCAGGGTTGACCACCAACTGAATTGATTCTCAAGGATTTCCTCCAGTACCGTTTGTTCTCATTCAAGGTCCCCGTTTTTCTACTGAACTTCTTAGGAACGACTCGACCGAATACCTTTTTGTCCCGATACTCTGGAATGAACACGTTGTTGTAGTAGTCATCCAGTTCATCCCTCAGTTTGATCAGTTTTTGGGTGATCTCTTCCATATTCACTTCCTTCTTACTTACAATTTTTTTCTTTTTCATAGTGTTACTCCATTCTGAACTACCAACCGTTTTTGGTGGTCATTTCAGTTCAAGAAGACTACACTGTGGTTGTACGGAAATCAACATATAAAAAGTCCTGAACCAAGATTTGTGACAAACACTGATCTTACCCGGGTCAAACTGTGGTGGAATACGTTTCACCATACACAGCGTGACTATGCGTTTAGTGTGTTGGTGTGGAGCAAATGCTTGGTGGGGTGACACTGACTCCTAGAGAGTCGAGTTCTGGTTTTAATCCCCCCCGTCAAATCTTTGGGTAGGAAATGTTCT
>JAPLUF010000312.1 GCA_026397755.1 Verrucomicrobiota bacterium | reverse complement strand
TGAAGCCCTGAGAATCCACGTGGCCAATCTGGCCCGGCTTGGGCTTGGAGGCGGCGGAATCAGCGGCATTGGAGGCACAACCAGCGAGGATCGCGGCGGCCACGACGATAGGAAAGCAGAGGGTCTTCATAGGGCGCAGTCTAGCAACTGACAAGATCATGCCTATGGTCCGACCCACTCGGCAAACCGGAATTCACCGACGGGATGAATTGCCGACGGCCCAGCTTCCCGTTGAAGTCATGCCGTGTCCGACACGACAACCACCCAGGCCTGTGCCGCTCCGACGGTTTCCCGACGGTCGCGGGGGGCTTGGCAACCGTTCACCGGGAACGGAGTGTCCCGCTTTGCCGATGCGAGCGGCAGCCGTGCCCTCGTATTCCTTGGGGGATTTGCTCTCACGACAGCCCTGGTGCTGGGCTGGGCATTGCACACCACCTGGTGGCCCGTGGTGGACCAAGCCGTGAGAGAGTTTCCAGAGAACGGTCCAGCCCTGGTCCAAGGTCGATTTAATTGGCCGGAGACCGCACCGCGGTTGCTGGCCGATTCTCCCCACCTCGGTGTGGCAGTCCGCCCCAGTAACTTGGATCCACTCGGTCGTACAGCCGATCTTCAACTCGAACTCCTTCCGGAAACCCTGAGACTGGCCGGAATCGCTGGATTCGTAGACCTGCCATGGCCTGCGACGGCGACCCTGCCGCTGGGTCGTCTCCAAGCACAGGCTGCTTGGGAGGCTTGGAGGCGGCCCGCATTGGCCGCTCTCATCGTCACAGCAGCGATGGCCATGACGGTGATCTGGAGCCTATTGGCCCTCACTTTGGCGCTACCACTGCGAATCGCCGCCTTCCTGTTGCAGAAGCAGATCACCCTCGGTGGGTGCTGGCGCCTAAGCGCCGCGGCCAGCATGAGCGGGTCGCTGGTGCTCAATCTGGGACTCGGTGGTTATGTGATGCGGTGGTTGTCCTGGCCTGCTCTGGCTGCCGTGGTCGTGATCCACCTACTGGTCAACGGGCTGTCACTCAGCTGGGGACTCGTGAGTCGTCCTAAGAAAAGTCACGCCGCATCGGTACCCAATCCCTTCCACCCGGGGACTGCGAAGTCGAGTTCCCGAAAGTCCGGAAGTAATCCGTTTGGATGATTGAATCGACCGCCTCGAGGGAAGGGCGATTCGGTCGGCCTCAGATCAGCGGGCGGGCGGATTGATCCGCGCTCCCTTGGCCTTGAGTTGTTCGAGTTGGGCCTTGGACTGCTTGGACAGCGGATTGCCATCAAGGTAGATCCGCACGAACGGGGCAAAGTTCCGGGTCTTCTCCAGATCGGGGGTCATCCATCGGCTCAAGGGAGCCAAGTCTCGGATGCGATTGTGGGACAACTGCAAGAAGGACGGTGCACGGATGCCGGACAACGGCGCCAGATCGCTGATACCGTTGTGGGCGGCCGAGAGAAGTGTCAAATTGCGGAAGGCTCCGAAACCCTCGATCGAGCGAATCTTATTGTGATCGATATACAAAGTCGCCACCCGGGGCAAATTGGTCAGCAGCGCCACCGAGCCGAGACGGTTGGCCGACAAGTAAATCGAGGCAAGGTTGGTCAGACCGGACAAGGGCTTCACGTCCTTCACTCGATTGTGAGAGAGCTCGATGTATTGCAAGGC
>JAPLUF010000233.1 GCA_026397755.1 Verrucomicrobiota bacterium | reverse complement strand
TTCCGACTCGTTCAACCCGGCCACATTGACGCCCTGAACTTCCACGGTTCCGCGGCTGGCGGTGTCGATGCCGGCCAGGATGTGCAACATGGTCGATTTGCCCGAACCCGACGGACCCATGAGCACCACGAACTCTCCGGGAGCGATGTCCAGAGAGACCCCGTTGAGAGCGCTCACATCGATGTCCCCCTGCCGGTAGATCTTGAAGAGATCTCGGATCTGAACAATCGCTGAGGATGTCTCCGGCATGGGTGCAGGAAGGTTGGTATTAGGCAACCGGAGAGGGCTCAGATATTTTGGGCTCAGGCGCTGAAGCTCTCGCCGCAGGAACAACTGGTGGCCGCGTTGGGGTTCTTCACCTTGAAGCCGCCCTCTTGGAGCGCATCGGCATAATCCAATTCGCTGCCGGTCACGTACAAGGCGCTCTTCGGATCCACCACCACGCGAACGCCGGCGCTCTCGACGAGGATGTCCCGATTCTGAGGCTTGTCCTGGAGGTCCATCTTATACTGGAGGCCCGAACAACCACCGCCGACCACGGAAACCCTCAGCACGCCCTGAGGACGCCCCTGCTTGGTCAGCAAACCCGATACCTTGCGACCTGCGTTCTCTGTCAGCTTAATGAGCCGCTCATCCCCCACCCGGAAGGACGGCAGCGGACTGGCGGCGGCTCCAATTTTTCCTGCAATCATCGTTAGAACACAAACCTACGAACGGACCCCTTCCAAGTCAACGAACCCTCCACGAAGAACGGCGGCGTGTCAGAACCCCTCTGTGTCGCCAAAACGTGACTCGCCGGGAGTCCACGCTTGCTTCACTTTCTGGTAAGACTGCCGCTCGTAAACTCCGATCGTCCCCTTCCGATGACCTTCCGATCTCCCACTCTTTCGACCTCCCATCGCGGATTCACCCTCATCGAATTGCTGGTGGTCATCGCCATCATCGCCATTTTGGCCGGCATGCTCTTGCCGTCGTTGGCCAAAGCGAAGTCCAAGGCCACCGGCATTCAGTGCATGAACAACGGCCGGCAGCTCATGCTCGGCTGGCGGCTCTATGTCGACGACCATCAGGAGCGACTGCCTCAATCTTATGGTCCCAACGAGTGGGTGCACGGATCCCTCGATTTCAACAACGGCAACCGTAGCAACTGGGACGTGGATCAAGATCTCTCCAAGGGGCTGCTGTGGTCCTATGTGGGCAAATCATCCCAGGTGTTCAAGTGCCCGGCCGACCTGAGCACCGTCACCGTTGCGGGTGCCCGCAAATCTCGGTTCCGCAGCATGTCCATGAACGGCTGGATCGATTCCACCGATGTCTCCTCCTTCGGCGGCTCATTTCGGATTTACAAGAAATACTCCGATTTCAACGACCCCGGTCCGTCGATGACTTGGGTGTTCATGGACGAGCGGGAAGACAGCATGAACGACGGCGAAATGATCGTGGGCATGTTCGGTTATCCGAGCACCCCCTCAGCTTGGAAGATCGTGGATTACCCGGCCAGCTACCACAATCAGGCCGGCGGCTTATCGTTCGCCGACGGGCATTCCGAGATCAAGCGCTGGAGGGACAAGCGCACCTTCCCTGCCCTGAAAAAGGGTCAGGAAATCCCGCTCAACGTGGCCTCCCCCAATAACCCGGACGTGCTTTGGCTCATGGAGCGCACCACCCGTCCGCTCTGATCGGCGCTTTTCGGGACGGGCCCGAGCGACCCCCCGGCCACTCCGGCGCTCAACCCTAGCCCTTGTACCCCAAGAGGTGTCGCTGCTTGATGAGGGTGGCTACCTCGTTGGGTACCATGGGTTCCCAACCCGGCTCGTTGTCTTGCAGCATCTTGAGAACATTGCGGCTCAACACACTCATGTTGGCCTCGTTCACATCGCGCAGGCCTTGGATGAAGAAGTTCTCCATTAAGAACAGGTACAGGTGCCGCAAATGCGGAGCCACGCGCAGGTTGCCCGAAGTAATAATCGCCCCGCTCTCGGGATCCTTGAACGGGTAAACGAAGAGCTTGAGATCGTTTTTGAACATCCGCCCGAAGCTCTCCAAAATGCCGCCGGCCAACTCGGAGTAGTACCGCTCCTCGAACAATTCCTTGAGCGTGGGAATACCCATGACGAAGCCGATGGGGTTCTTGGTGAAGCGGTGGAGGTAGGCCGCCAAGCGATGAAACTCACCGTGGTTGGAGATCAACACCGGGTGACCCAGGGTGGTCAACATGTCTACGCGGTCGAGGAAGTCTTGGTGATCAATCCGCCCCTCAGCGCTCAGATTCTTGAGGGTCATTTCCATCAAGACCACTAGGTTTTTGCCGTCCACATTGGGCTCCTGAATGAACTGAGCCTGTGCGTAGCGCAGCATGTCGACGGTGACATGGGTGACCGGCCGGAAAGACCCGCGCTCCACGAGGATGCTCTTTTTGTACAAGGCATCGGCCGGTTGGACGATGCGGCCGTCGGGCATGAACATCGCCGCATTAGTTAACCCCTTCTCCACCAACTGAAGGGCGAGGAGTCGGTTGTCGACCGAGGCGAATTCCTTGCCGCGGAACTCGATCATGTCGACCTCGATGCGCTCGATGGAGAGGTTGTCGAGCAGGGCGTTGACGATGGCCTCCGGGTGCCAGTTCAAGTACATCGCCGCGTGGATGAGGTTCACGCCCAGGATGCCGATAGCCTCCGCCTGCTGGAGGCTGTCACGGTCCCACATCGCCACGTGCAACAAGATGTCGCTGGGTTCGGAACCCGGATCGCTCTGGAAGCGAATGCCCATCCAACCGTGGGTCTCGTCCTTCCGCTGGAAACTCTTGGCCGCCACGGTGGTAGCGAAGGCAAAGAACTTGGTGGTCGCGCCGCGCTGGCCTTTGAGGCGTTCGACCAAGAGCGGGTACTCGTGATCGAGCATCGAGATCAAACGCTTGCTGCTCACATACCGGTCGCTCTGGCCATAAATCGCGTCACTCACCGTCATGTCATACGCAGAGATGGTCTTGGCGATGGTGCCGCTGGCTCCGCCGACTCGGAAGAACCACCGCGCGACTTCCTGACCGGCACCAATCTCGGCGAAGACGCCGTACTTGGTCGGGTCGAGGTTGATCTGCAGTGCTTTCTGGTGGGTATCGAGGTGGTCGCTCATTCCTTGACTCGTATAGAAAACCGAATTTCGCCGAGGCGCAACCTCGAGGAGACTCCTCAAGTTTTCCCACTCCCCCTGCGCATCACGGACCATTGGAACGTTCCAGCTCAACCTTCAGCCACCGCAAACCGCACGGCTAGTTTTCAAATTATTGGCAGCTGTATGCCTAAAAAAACAGCAACAGCGCCCAGGACACCAGGAAGTTGAAGAACTGCGTCCGCAGCCTTCACCGATCACAGGCAAGAGTCCCAATTGAAGGCTTCGGTTCCCCAGACTCCTCAGAACGGGCCGTTTTGGAGGACTCTCCATTCTTCCCGTACTCGGTTGCGGACGCGGAAGGCGCAGACCCGAACCATCACCGCGCTGACCCCGATTTGTTCGGCCACTTCGGACGCCGACAGGCCGTGGATCACGAAGGATTCGAACAATTGCCAATGCTGCGGACGCACCACCGCCTTGACCCGCTGGAAGGCCATCAAGAGCAACTCGTAGTCATGGCTGGTGGGTTGCTGGGAGGCCAACTGCGACGGGTCGGCCAATTCCAGAAGCATCTCCGCATATCGGCGCTTAATGGTTTCATCCTGAACTCGGGAACGAAAACACTCCCCGATCTGCTGGTTAACGATGAGGTTCAACCAGGAACGAAACCGGCCCACCGCCTCGTTGTATTCAAAGGTAGGTAAGTAGCGAAAGCAGCGGATGAAGCAATCCTGGGCAACTTCCTCCGACTGGTCGTTGGTCAGGCCATAACTGCGGCAATGTTTGACGATGGGGTTGCGATAGAATCCAACAAACTGAGCCCATGCTGCCTCGTCATTGGAGTGTCGAACCCGATTGAGCAACTGATGGTCCGTGGTGTCGCAATGCATGGTGAGGGTGAGGAGGGATGGGGAAGAGACCTGCCTCGAGGCTAGGCTTGCGCCGAGCCGATCGGCAAGAACCCTTGGGAGGCCCCGTCTCTGGCCCTCTCTCTCCAGTCTTTCCGAGGTCTCAAGCTTCTGGTAACTCCTAGACCTCCGATCGACATGTCGCGCCCCCCTGTCAGCATTGTGATTCGCACCCTGAATGCCGCCGAGACCCTTGGGGAGGTGCTGCTGGGGCTCCACCGCGGTGAATCCGACCAATTGATTGTGGTGGATTCCGGTTCAACGGACGGCACGGTCGAACTGGCCCGGAGCCAAGGCGCAGAAATTATTGTCATCCGAAAGAACGACTTCACCTATGGCCGGGCTCTCAACCGGGGCTTTTCGGCCGCCCGTCATGATTGGGTCTTGAGTCTCAGTGCTCACACCATTCCTGCGGATCGGTCTTTCTTAGAGTCTTACCGCCGGGCCATCGGGCGATTTCCGGAATCGGTGACAGCCGCTGTCGGCCCTATCCTCGGCGAATTTGATGCGGCCCTGAGCGGCGGTATCACATTGTTTGAAGGTGACGACCTCCGCCGGGGTTTCGGATTCGGAGCCGGCAATCCGAACAGTCTCTACCGTCGCAGCACCTGGCAACGACGGCCCTTCGACGAGGAGATCGGCGGCGGTGAAGACCTCCAATGGTACTTCGATGCCCTGAAGGCCGGAGAAACCATCGCCGCAGTGCATGCGGCCGGGGTTCACTACCGAAACCGCCGATCCATGCGGGCGTTTTACCAGAAGGGCCGCGTGGACTACAGGGCGATGGCTCGCTTCATCGAACCACACCGTCCCAGCCTGCCCGGGATTTTCATCCGTGCAGCCAAACTAGCCCTGTATCTCCCCATCGGCCGCGTGGACTGGGCCGGAGCCAAGGGCAGCCTCGCCCATTGCATTGGTAATTATGTTGAGGCGCGTGCCCTGGCACGGCAGGCACGCCGACCCTAGCGGGCTTTACCCACTGCCCGCCCAAGGAGCCGATCTGAACCCGGCCCGGTCAATGCAGTCCTTCCGTGGGATTGCTTCAATTCGGACGAACGGTTACGACTGCGCTTTAACCATGAGCCTGTTCCCCTTTCGGACCCTTGCATCCTGCCTTGCCGCAACCCTGATCGGACAACACACCTTGCTGGAGGCCGCCCGACCCGACCTCGCAGCCGCCGCGCTCAAGCCGGCCCATCCCGCGCCAAAATACGCCACCACCGGCCGCGTAGAACGCCTGACGCCCGAGTTCGATTCCCTGGTTGCCCCGGGCTCGGAGATGGAACTCCTGGCCGAAGGCTTCGACTGGTCGGAGGGCCCGGTCTGGATCCGCAAGAACCGCGAACTCCTCTTCTCCGATGTGCCGGTCAACAAAGTCTATCGCTGGACCGAAAAGGACGGCTTGAGCGTGGCCCTGAATCCCAGCGGCTACTCCGGCCAGGCACTCAAGTTCCGCGAGCAAGGCTCGAATGGATTAACCTCCGACCGCGGTGAGCGACTCCTCCTCTGCCAGCACGGCAACCGACAAATCGCCCGACTGGAAGCCGACGGGAGCTTCACCCCGCTGGCCGAGCACTATCAGGGACGCCGCTTCAATTCGCCGAACGACCTCTGCCTCGCCTCCAATGGAAACATTTATTTCACCGACCCGCCGTACGGCCTTGAAGGATTAAACAATAGCCCACTCAAGGAACTGATGTTCAACGGCGTCTACCTGCGCCGCCCCTCCGGTGAGGTCGTGCTCATCTCCCGCAAACTCGAGTTCCCCAATGGCATCGCCCTGTCGCCCGACGAGAAGATGCTCTATGTGAACCAGTCCGACGCCAAGGCCGCCACCATCACCGCCTTCCCGGTGCTACCCGATGGCACCGTGGGCGAGGGACGCCTATTCTTCGATGCCACACCCCGAGTGGCCGGCAATAAAGGGTTGCCCGACGGATTGAAAGTAGATGAGCGAGGCAACCTCTGGACCAGCGGTCCGGGCGGTATCTTGGTGATCTCCCCAGAGGGCAAGCTGTTAGGGGTCCTCAACACGGGAGAGGCCACGGCCAACTGCGCCTGGGGCAATGATGGACGCACCCTCTACATCACGGCCGACAGCAAGCTCCTGCGCATCCGCACCCAAACCCGCGGTGCGAACTGGCCCCACTGAGTCCCGGGCAACTCACCTCACTTGGATTGGGACAATTCCCGGCGTACTTCAGCCATTGTTGGAATCCTGGGATTTTATTAGACTAGTGGCGCTTCCTGAGCCCTTCCCCGCCACGATGAAGTGAGTGCCCGGATCCGACCGGACCATGCCAAAGCCTTCGAAAAAAACATTCAAGACCCTCCACGGTCAATTGCTCCTCGATGGAGGTAGTTTGGGTGGATCGTGCTTTCACCGATCGGTGGTGCTGATCTGCGAACACACCCCCGAGGGGGCGTTGGGGTTGGTCCTCACTCAACCCGGAACCCAGCTTCTGGAAGACTCTCTCCCGGGCGAGGTGCCTCCTCAGTTTCAGGGAATCCCTCTTTTCGAAGGAGGCCCCGTCCAGCCTACCGCACTAAGTTACCTCTACAGCCAACCGGGGCATTTGCTCGGCAATGTGTTGCCCTTGCTCACGGTCGGACACCAGATCGAGGAACTTGAAGAGCTCATGAACTCCGGCTCGCCGGAACTGCGATTGAAGGTCTTCTCGGGCTACGCCGGCTGGGCTCCCGGACAACTCGACAAAGAACTGCGCCAGAATAGTTGGCTCATCGCACCAGCCAACCTCTCACTCATCTTCGAGACCCCCTCTCAGGACCTTTGGAAGACCCTCCTCCGCCAGCGCTCCAACTGGCAGGAACGAATTCTCGCCGAAACTCCGGACGACATCGCCTTCAACTGACCGTGGAATCGACCCTGCTCTTCTTTGCGCTGCCGCAGGAGGCCGCGGCCTTCGTGAAACTGGGACGCCATCGCGGATGGCCACTAAAACCGACGGCCTCGCCCCTCCCTGACCGTGCCCTGCAACGCTTTGTCGCGCCGGGTCTCGAAGTCTGGGTGACCGGCATGGGACCAAAGAATGCCCTACGCAGTGGCCACGCTGCCCTCGAAACGGGTCGACCCGACCGCCTGTTCACCTGCGGAGTCGCCGGAGCCCTGAATCCTGAAGCCCAGGTCGGTTGGGTCTACCACGAGGCTGACACAGCATTTCCGGGAATCGATCGGCTTCAGGCCACGGCCTCGAGCCCGGGACGGATGGTCACCCGAGACCGGGTGGTCGTCACGCAATTGGAAAAGGCGCAACTCCGCTCAGAAACGCAGGCCGACCTGGTGGACATGGAGTCGACCGTGCTGCGAGACATGGCACGAGCCCAAGGCATTCCCTCGGCCACCGTCCGGTCCGTCTCGGACACCGCCCACGGAGACCTGGTGCTCGATTTCAACCGCATTTACACGGCCGAAATGACCCTCCATCCCGGTCGTCTGGCCCTGGAAATCGCTCGGGCACCCTGGAAAATCCCTGCCCTGATTCGCTTTGGCGGTGATGCCCAGAAAGCGACGGTCCGCTTGGCCGAGATCTTGGTGGAAACACTGGTGTAGCCCCAAATGGGATTTCAACCCGGGGCCCAGAAATTTAACTCAGCAGCCCCTGTTCAAGGGCTCTCACATCCCCAACTGCTTGAGGAGGTCGGGGGCCATGCGCTGGATCCATTCCTTGTTCCAGACGATGACGGCCAGCAGCACAAAAGTGCTCGCGTCGAAAAAACCATGGGCAATGACCGCGGCCCAGAGTGACCGGTGCCCGATCATCACCAGCGCCAGGATGAACCCGACGACTCCCGTGAGAACGACGCCGCCGATTCCCTGCGGTAAATGGCCCAGACCAAAGACCACGGCAGCCAACCCCGCAACCAGAAGGGTCGGACCCCAACGGCGCGCCTGCCAGCGAAGCCAGTGCTCTGAGGGCTTTCGCGGCCGAGGAGTCCACCAAGAACGGGGCAGCAAGTCTCGAACGGCGGCCATGAATCCCGCTCGCCACAGTTCTTCGCGCAACCCGGCGGTGATGAAACTCAACAGCGTGATCGCCAAAAGCAGGTAGATCGGATCAGCCAACGCGTCGAACTCGAGCAACGCTTCAAGCTTAGGCCGGAATTGCTGAAGGCGTTCTTCGATGGAAGGTCCGGCCGCCGCCTCGCCGGCGGACTTGGATTGAAGGGCTTCGACTAGGAGGAACGGAGCCAAGGCGCCATAGACCGCGACCACCGCTCCCAATCGGACTCCGACCGACCAGAGCGCTCCCCAAAGCCAGTCCAAACCTCGCATGGGTCGCCAGAAGAGTTCCTTGCGGGTGGGTCGGCCCACCCAGGCGCCCGCGCCAAAGAAGAGGGCGAACACCGCCACGCTCTCCAGACAAACCAAGATCAGTCCCTGGATTGTCGGAGGCAGGGCGGGCCCTCGCGAGGCTCCGCCGATCTGCAGGAATTGACTCAAGACCCCGAGGATCAGGGGATAAAAACCCACCAGCAGCAGGAAAGCCACCGAGCGCCAGCGTGGCCGGACCGCACCAGGATGGAGCGCGTCAGGGTGGGCCAACACCGGGGGAATCGCACCCTGAGTCGGAATCACAGGCGGTGCGGCCACCGTGGGTGGGAAAGATTCCGGGGGTTCCATGGGTCAACGGGACGTCGTTTTGGCGGAAGTCTCTGCGGCGCGGCGACACGCCATGGCGACGACCTCCAACTGTTCGAGAAATCGCTCCCGCTCCGATTCGGGCAAGTCGACCAACACCTCGGACTGTAACCCCACGGCCACATCCCGCACCTGGCGATATTTGTCATGGCCCAAAGGCAACAGGCGGATGCGGTAGGCCCGGCGGTCGCGCTCATGGGCCTGTCGCTCGATCCAACCGGCTTCTTCCATGCGCTCCAACAGCGAAGCGACGGTGTTGGGATCACTCGACATGGCCTGGGTCAGGCTGCGTTGGGTCATCCCCTGCGTATCGCCCTCCAGCAGCGTCCGCAGAGCGGTGAACTGGTCCGGAGTCACTCCGGTATGGGCAATTCGCCGGCGGAAGGTCTGATTGAGGCTGTACCAAGCCCGCCGGAGCAAGGGTGGCAAGCGACGACGTTGGGGCGAATCCAGAGGGATCACTGATCCAGAGGTTGGAGAAGCGGGGCTGGACACAAAGGAGGACGGTTTGTCGCGGACAGGGTCTCCTTTGGCAAGGGCCGTTCCCGGGCAACCCTGGTCCGCCCCCTCAATGGCCCGAGGACGCCATCCCTGTCGGAGCTCTGGGTGTCGAATCTCTGGCGGGCAGTATCCCCGAGTTTTCCTTGTGACTGCTCCGAACATTTACCGATGGTTCTGCGTCAACACGAGGTTCAGCTATGTCAAAGCCTTCTTCACCCCTTGGATCCGCCTCCCTGCCCCGCCGGGAATTTCTTCGCACCTGTGGCATGGGCATGGGATCGGTCGCTTTGAGCTCATTGCTGGGATCGGCCGGTCTGCTCACCTCCCAGGCCTTGGCCGAGTCCGGCACACTCAATCCCCTCACGCCGCGGGCTCCGCAGTTTTTAGGCCGGGCCAAGCGCGTCATCCACATCTTCGCCAATGGAGGGCCCTCTCACGTCGACACCTTCGATCCCAAGCCCTCGCTCGATCGCTGGCATGGCAAGGAGATCCCCATCCACCACAACACCGAGCGCAAGACCGGTGCCGCGTGGCGGTCCCCCTTCCAGTTCAAAAAATACGGACAGAGCGGCATCGAGGTCAGCGAGCTCTTCGAAAAGACGGCCGCCTGCATTGATGACATCTGCGTCATTCGCTCGATGAAAGCCGACGTGCCCAATCACGAGCCGTCGCTCTTGCTCATGAACTGCGGCGAGGCGCGCCAGGTGCGTCCCAGCTTCGGCTCGTGGGTCACCTACGGCCTGGGCAGCGACAACCAGAACATGCCCGGATTTGTGGTGATGTGCCCCGGCGGCTATCCGATTCAGGAATCGCAAAACTGGCAGAGCGGATTCCTGCCGGGTGTTTACCAGGGCACCTACATCGATACCAAGCACACGCAGATTGAGAAGCTCATCGAGAACATCAACAACGCCCGCACCACGCCCGAGTCCCAGAAGGGGCAACTGGCCCTCCTGCGCAAACTCAACGAGGAACACCGACGGGCTCGCACCACCGATCCCCAACTCGACGCCCGCATCCAGAGCTTTGAGTTGGCCTACCGCATGCAGATGGATGCGGCCGACGCCTTCGACATCCAGCGCGAGCCGGAGTCGGTGCGAAAGCTCTACGGCGAGGGTACCCAGTCGCGCCAGTTGCTCATTGCCCGCCGACTGGTCGAGCGCGGTGTGCGCTTCGTGCAAGTGTGGCACGGTGCCGGCCAACCTTGGGACAACCACGACGACCTCGAAGTCAACCACCGCAAGCTGGCTCGCGAGAGCGACCAAGGCATCGCGGGTTTGCTCACCGACCTCAAGCAGCGCGGGATGCTCGAAGACACGCTGGTGATTTGGGGCGGCGAGTTCGGCCGAACCCCCACGGTGGAACTACCGACCCCAGGAGCCAATTCCGGCAAGATCAACGGCCGCGACCACAACAATCATGGGTTCACGATGTGGCTGGCCGGCGGCGGCGTGAAGGGCGGCACCGTGTATGGCGCCACCGACGAGTTCGGATTCGCCGCAGCCGAAAACCCGGTTCACGTTCACGACCTTCACGCCACGCTACTGGCGCTGTTGGGCTTCGATCACGAGAAGTTCACCTACCACCATGCTGGGCGAGATTTCCGCCTGACCGACCTCCACGGCAAGGTCGTCCGAGGCATCATGGCCTAAGCCCGAAGGCCGAGGGGCCGGAAGAATCTTTTCAGTCATCTTCCCAGCCCTCACCGTCCCCACCCCAATTCTCATGTCCGACACCCCTCCTCCCGAAACGCTGACCACGACCTTGTTCGCGGCAGAACTGCGGGCAGCGCTCCAAAGCTACGAACGTCACATCGTCTGCATCGAGCAAGTGCCGGAAGAAATGGAAAGCGCCTTACAGTCGCTCGTCGAGAAGGCCATTCAGGCCTTCGAAAACCGCGCCCCCGGGCTCAAACACGGAATTGCTCTGAACCGCCAGGTCACGGTCATCCTCAGCGAAAGTTACGGGGCCAAGCCTTTGTGCGGGATCTACTTCAACCTTCACTCCCCCTACGCCAGGAAAATCGGCAAAACCGAATCCCCGAAGGGGTAGCAACGTTCTCCGACTTCGACCAACGGCTCCCGTCCAAGGCCTCGACCGCCCCAAGAAAAACGACTCCCACCCGACACCTGACATGACATCGATTTTCCTGAGCGCCCGATCGGCCAGCCTCTTGTGGATGAGCCTCGGCCTAGCCACGTCGCTCGGCACCATTTCTCTCAGCGCCGCTACCCGCCAAATCGGTGCCCACACCTTCACCCTGCCCGAGGGGTTTCAAATCGAGGCCGTGGCCACGACCGAGCACGTCGCACGGCCCGTGAACGGATCCCTCGATGACCAGGGCCGACTGTACGTCACCGACTCGAACGGCTCCACGGAACCGCCGGCCACGCAGGCCAAGAACCCACAATGGCGGGTGATCCGGCTCGAGGACACCGACGGCGACGGACGCTACGACCGATCGGTCGTCTTCGCCGACAAATTGCCCATGCTCCAGGGCATCTTGTGGCATCAAGGTTCCGTGTATGTGGGCGGCACCCCGGCCATCTGGAAATTGACCGATGCCGACGGCGACGGGCGGGCCGAACGGCGCGACGAGTGGTGGAACGTGGGCCATCCATCGACCCATTGCGGCAATGAAGTCCACGGCCCCTACGCTGGTCCCGACGGCCTGATTTACTGGACCAAGGGAGCCTTCGAACCCGTTCGCTGGACCAACGGCTTCACGGGCACCGTCCATCAAGATAAGGCGTCCCACATCTTCCGGGCGCGTCCCGATGGTTCGGCCATGGAGTCGGTAATGACCGGTGGCATGGACAATCCGGTGGACGTGGTCTTCAACGCCGACGGCGAGGCTTTCTTCACTAGCACGTTCATCGACTTTTCCCAGCCCGGCTTCCGCGACGGCGTGGGCCATGCCTCCTTTGGGGCGGTCTTCGGCAAGGCCAACTCGGTGCTCGAAGACCGGGCGGTGTTCCGACCTGGCCCGACCCTGGCTCATCCTATCGCGCAACTCGGCGCGGCCGCTCCGAGCGGATTGGCTGCCTATGACCACACCGCTTTCGGCGCGGGGTACTCGGGCAACCTCTTCGCTGCAGCCTTCAATTTGCGGAAGATCTCTCGCATCCAAATCGAACGCGACGGAGCCTCGTTCCGGGCCAAAGACAGCGATTTTGTGGTGAGCAGCAGCATCGACTTCCACCCCACCGACGTGCTCGCCGACGCCGACGGATCGGTGCTCATCCTCGACACGGGCGGCTGGTACAAGCTGTGTTGCCCGAGTTCGCAGCTCTGGAAGGCCGACGTGCTCGGCGGCGTGTACCGGGTCACCAAAACCGGAGCATCGCACCAGCGACCTAAGCCTCCGACCGCGGCGGCCCCTGAGAGCGAACTGGCCCGCGTCCGCCGCTTGAGCGACCGGCGCGATCCGGCCGGGATTCCGGCGGCGATGGCTCTCCTGGATCAATCGCTGAAATCCGGTCGTCGTGACGGTCAACTCACGGCGATCACTGCCCTGGCTCGCTTGCGACACACCGCGGCGGCCCCAGCCATCCTCCGCGCCCTCGAAGGCCCGGAAGACGAAGCCCTGCGCATGGCCGCCACGGCCGCACTGGCCGACCTCCGGGACTCGAGCCCTTTGCGCACGGCCTTGAGCCATGCGAACCCCCGGGTTCAGGCGGCCGCGCTGCATGCCTTGGAGCAAATTCCCGGTGGCGGGCTGCGCGCCGAAGACGTCGGTGTCGTCTTGTTTTCGGACCGCCCAGAAGCGCGCGACGCGGCCTTGTGGGTGGCCCAGCGTCATGCCGACTGGGGCGATGCCCTGGCTGGATCGCTGCGGCAGCGCTTGTTGGCCGGCACGCCTCCGCCCGGAGGCCGCGATGGCCTGAGCAGCTTGCTGGGCGGATTGATGTCGTCACCGGCCGTGCAAGCCCTGGTGGCCGATGTGCTCACTGCGGCGCAGGTGCACCCGGAAACTCGCCAAGGAGCCCTGAGTGCCATGGCTCAGCATGCTCCGAAGAATCCGCCGGAGTCGTGGAGTCGGTCCCTGACGACCTTGCTCGAGGCGCCCTCGACGTCTAACCAGCCGGAAACATTCTCGTCGGTACTCCGCGCAGCCCGGACCCTCAACGGCCAGCCCACCGTCCGCGAGGCCCTGCAAAAATCCGCACGCGCTGAGTCCCTGGCGGCGCCGCTGCGACTCTCGGCCTTTGCAGCGTTGCCCGGCGGTTGGTCTGCCAACGACGCCGACCTCGCGTTTCTACTCACAGGCTTGCGGGACCGACAAGGCTCAGCCGCCGAAGCCCTCTCCAAGGCCGCTCTCGAACCCCATCACCTCGACCAGGTTGCCCGCGCGTTGCCAGAGATCGGCCCCCTTGAACTGAACCGGGTGCTGCCCGCGTTTGAACGCCAACCCAGTGCCAACGCCGGCCAATCCTTGCTGAGCGCAC
The DNA here is from genome assembly GCA_026397755.1 of Verrucomicrobiota bacterium. GTDB lineage: Bacteria > Verrucomicrobiota > Verrucomicrobiia > Limisphaerales > UBA9464 > SXXZ01. The sequence continues at coordinate 67 of JAPLUF010000233.1, read as the reverse complement.
TGGGCCAGTCCAAGGCCCGGACTTCCATCCGGCCGGAAACGCTGCGGGCCACCCTCAAGGGCTACCC
>JAPLUF010000071.1 GCA_026397755.1 Verrucomicrobiota bacterium | reverse complement strand
GTGTTTGGATGGTACCGAATCCTAGCGGGCGCGGCGTTGTTGTTCTTGGCCTATCGGGGCTGAACTCCGAAGCCACTGTCTCCGCGTCATTCGGCCCGCACACTCACCCGCAGGAAGCGAGCCTCGGAGACCGGTTCCACAGATCCCGTCCAGGTGGCCAATCCCACGGACGGATAGCTCAAAACGCCGGAAGCCGGTGCCCACGTCCTCAAATCGACACTGCGTTCGACCGAATAAATTCGGTTGGGCCGAATTGCAAATTGGAGCGTCGGTTGGGTAAGAGGACCCGTGAGGGTGATTCGAAAGACTTCTGAGGACGACAGCGGATCGGTTCCGGCCGTCCATTCAGACAAATTCGAAGCACCGTCCGCGTCGGGATCTCCCGAGGCCACCTGAGCGAGGTTCCCGAAACGCCACAGTTCCCAATCATCGGGCAATCCATCGGCATCCGAATCGGTTGGCCCGACAACGAACCCTTCCAATTCCAGAACGGGACCAGGAAACAAATTGTCTTCGCGAGTGGACCATTGCGGATAAGCGCCGCTGCCGCCCAATCCAGTGCCGCCCGGCGTGACTTGCTTGGCCGGTGAGAGCGAACTCACCATGAGCGACAATCGACCGGAGGCCAGTGATCGAGCCACGTAGCCGGCGATCTGCGGGTCGGACAAATTGAGATCGAAGGTGAAGGTATTGCCCAACGGCACACCCTCGCCCGGATTGACCCCGACGGTCTGGCCCACGGCCCAGGGCCGGGCCTCGAAGGGCGGCTGTGTCCACGCGGCATTGGCCTGCCCCACATGGTTGGCGATGTCGATGAGTTCGCCCTTCGGGTTGAACACGGCCGCGAACGAATTGCGGGTACCGATGGAGATGGTGTTCGAGGTGAAGGCTCCAACCACGCCGAAGGGGCTATCTTCCGTGTAACCCACCGCATCGAATCCATTGCGGAAACCGACACCAAAGATCTCCACCGGTCGGCCTGCATCCTCGTCGGCCTGATGGGCCGGGTCCGAGTCCGGAAGGTGGGTCCGGTAGCTGTCGAACGAAGGGTCGTACAAAAACGTCACTCGCTCTCCGGTGGCATTGTTCACCAAGTCGCGCCCCACCGTGAGGTTCAGGCGAACGCGCTTCAGGACGTACCGGCTCGGGACAGCATTGGTGGGAATCACCGTCTGAGTTTGCCAGCCCAAGAGAAACTCGGCATCGCGGGTATCGAAGCGCGGATCGAACGAGGCGAACGTCGGGGCCACCGGTCGGGAACCTCCAGACCCGAACTCAAAGGGGTACATCCATTTGTCCATGACTGGGCCTAGCTGGGTCTTGAATTCGCCCGCGAGCGCCCCGAGCGCCAGCGCCGTGACCCCTGTGATGGCCATGCAATAGCCCAGTCTGCTGCTCAATCCACTCGGTGTTCCCAAACGCATGATTGCCCCAACCATCGGGGCATGCCTCTGGCCCGCAAGTCTGGGATTAGACCCAGATCGGATTCGCTGGAGAGACCGCGGTGGATGATCGACTACGCCGCAGGCAACTGGAAGTGGTGGAGGGCCGCCGAAATCGCCTCCACTTCCAGTGCCCTGCCAACGTCTGGGACGGTCTTCCTCTCTAGGAGGAGTTTCTCTACCGAGGGCGAGGCTCGAAGCGCAGGTAGACGGCCTTGAGGTACCGAGCTTCGTCGAAGGTCGCGGGATGATCTGGGGCGTGCCCGGTGTAGACTTCGTCGCCGAAGGGACGACCACTGCGTCGGGCCGCCTCGGTGACCGCGGCGTAGAACTCCTCGGGGGTTACGTGGGCCGAGCACGAGGCCGCTAGGAGCAATCCACCCGGTCGCACCCGAGCGATAGAATGCATCGCCAACCGATGGTAGGCATCAATGGCACCGGCTCGCTCGGTCTCGCGTTTGGCCATCGACGGTGGGTCACAAATGACGATATCGAATTGCTCCGTGCTCCGTTCTAACCAGGCAAAGGCATCGGCCTGCACCGAGTTGTAACGGGCGGCAGCCATACGAGTATCGGCCGCGTTGAGTTCGAAATTACGACGGGCCGACTCGAGGGCGTGCGGCGAAATATCCAGATCGGTCACGCTGCGTGCGCCTCCCCGGGCCGCATGCAGAGAGAACCCGCCGCTGAAACTAAAAGCATTGAGCACGTCCATCCCGGCGGAGCACTGCCCGATGCGCCGACGATTGTCCCGCTGGTCGAGAAAGAAGCCGGTTTTCTGACCCTTGACCACATCGGACCAAAACTGAATGCCGTCCCGGGTGTTGGCAGCGCACTGGAAGTGGAGGCCATTTCGCTGGCCCTCCACCACTTCCAGTTGCCTGCGGCGTGCTGGCCCATTCAGCACCGTCTTCCGCAGCGAATTCGATTCGGGTCTAATCCCAGACTTGCGGGCCAGAGGC
>JAPLUF010000309.1 GCA_026397755.1 Verrucomicrobiota bacterium | reverse complement strand
CGGGTGTGTGCTGGTCGTTCTAAACCTGACCCCGACCTTGCATCGCAACTACCGGGTCGGTTTGCCGCGGCCAGGTCGATGGAGTGAATTGCTCAACTCCGACGCCACGGTTTACGGAGGCGGCAACCAGGGCAATGCGGGCGGTGTTGTTGCTGAACCCATTGCATGCCAGGGACAGCCCCAATCGGCAGAATTTGTCCTCCCACCCCTGAGCGTGTGCGCGTTCCGGGCGTTGGCTTAGTGACGGCAGGGTTCCGTTCGGAAACCTTCCGCGGGCCTCGTGTTCGGATTGTGGAATTTTAAGTTTCCACGCGATGTAGGCACGTTGCGAATTTGTCCCGGGTTTGTGCGATTGATCGGCGGCAGATTCGTTGGGATGCTCTGGTCGGCCTATTGCCCCATGGCACTTGTTTCGCAAAGCACTCTTGAGCAAATCCGCGCTGCCAACGACATCGTCGATATCATTGGCGCGCACGTCCCGTTGAAGCGCAATGGCGCCAATTTTGTGTGCCTGTGCCCGTTCCACAAAGAAAAGTCTCCGAGCTTCAATGTGAATCCCTCGCGGCAGATCTTCCGTTGCTTTGGCTGCGGGAAGGGTGGGGATGTGTTTACCTTCGTTAAAGAGTACGAAAACCTGGACTTCATGGACGCCGTCCGACGCTTGGCCGAACGCGCGCGGATTCCGCTGGAGATGGACAATGATCCTGCCGTCCGAGACCAGCGATCCATCAAGGATCAGTTGCTCAAGCTCCACGAGGCTATCACCCAGCGATGGCAGCAGTGTCTGGCCGGTGAGGCGGCGGGGCAGGTGGCCCGGGAGTATTTGGAGCGCCGGGGAGTTCACCCGGATGCCATTCGTGAATTCCGCGTCGGCGCTGCGCCCGAGGCTTGGGACGACACGGTAAACTGGGCCAAGGCCAAGGGGTTTTCGCCCGAGTTGTGCGAAACAGCCGGACTTATTCTACGCCGGGATTCCGGTGGTTGGTACGATCGCTTCCGCGGGCGGTTGATATTCCCGATTTGCGATGAACAGGGTCGGGTCATCGCCTTCAGTGGACGCGTGCTGCAAGGTGACGAGAAGCAGGCCAAGTACGTCAATTCGCCCGAGACGCCCATCTTCAGCAAGGGCCGGGTACTCTTCGCCCTCGACAAGGCCAAGCGTCCCATTTTGGACGCGGGAAAGGCCATCCTCGCCGAGGGACAGTTGGACACCATCGCCTGCCACGCGGCCGGGATTCGCAATGTCGTGGCCCCGCAAGGGACTGCCTTCACGGCCGATCAGGCCCGGGTGCTCAAGCGCTATGTCGACGAGGTCGTGCTGTGCTTCGATGGCGACAAGGCCGGCCGCGACGCCGTGATCCGGGCCTTGGATCCGCTCCTGGCGGCCGGGTTGGCCATTCGCGTGGCCAGCATTCCGCCTCCGGATGATCCGGATTCGTGGATCCGAGCCCACGGTGCAGAATCCTTTCAAGCTCTCCTTAACCGTGCCCAGGGCATCTTCGACTTTTATTTGCAGGGTTTGTGTTCTGGAAACGACATCGCCTCTGATCGTGGTCGCTTAGTCGTGCTGCGGTCGATGGGCGAGGCCGTGCACAAGACGGCCAACGCCGTGCTGATCGACACTTATGCCCAACGGACCGCGCAGCGCCTAGGGGTGGATGTGCAATCGGTCCGAGCTGAATTCCGCAAGCAAGCCGCCGCAGCTCAGCCGCGCTATGAGCGTTCGGAGGAAGATCAACCGCTTGAAGAGTTGGCCTCGCAGGCCAGGCCCGAACGCCCTGGGGTTAACGAACTTTGGTTGCTTAAGTACGTTTTCCTGTCCTCGGATTTGCAGAATTTTGCGGCCGTCCACTTGGAGCCGGAATGGGTCCCAAATCCGGTGGTGCAACGGATCTTGGCGATGCATTTCCAAGAGGGGGGCGATGTCGTGGGATTGCTGGGCCGCTTCGAAGGGGATCCCTCTGCCGAGTCGCTCATTACCGAAGCGGCCACCGAACAGCGGGAGATCCCCGAGCCCGAGCGCCAGTTGGCCGATGTCGTTCGACGCCTCCGCGATGCTTGGTTGGATCGTCAGATCGCCTTGCGCAATGGACGGCTTGGTGATCCCACTCTGGACGATGAAGACCGGATGGTTCTCCTCTCCGAGTTGCAGGCGTTGCGTCTTCGTAAGCGAAGCCCATTAGAACCCATTCCCTAAAGCCCGATGAGAAGCCGTATCCCGGTGTGCTTTCGGATTGCCTCGTGGGATCTTGGAATCTCGGTTTGACAGAGAAGGGGGGGAACGAGTTTGATCTTCATCCGGACGGCGCGCTCGTCTATCGGCTAGGACACGGCCCTCTCAAGGCTGAAAGACGGGTTCAATTCCCGTGCGCGCTACCATCTCCATTTTCCAATCTCCCCTCTTCGATTCGTTCCCCTCTTCGATTCGTTGTATCCTGCTGAGACCCCACGGAAATGCTGCTGATCGCAGGTGAATCTCGCTCCAGCAAGTCGTGCTGTGTTTTCACCGGTCCTCGGATTTCAGTTCTCCACCAAATTCCGTGAAGCGAATCACTCAAGGGTGCTTTGACTGGTCGAGACTGTCGCAGCGTCCCAAGTCGGAACGATGCAATTGAATCGTCCCGTACAGGCTGTCGTACGCCTCCGGATGAAACCCGAAGGCCTTCTTAGGTAGGGACCGATCTCCGAGCGGTCCGGCCCCGCAGACGTTGGCACTTTCGGAGAAATCGCCCTATCTGGGGAGCGGCCCAGGCGATGCTCAGCCAACGATGCAATTGGATCGGTTGTGCTGGCTGGGTCATCTTCCGAAAGAGCGCCGTTGTTCGCTCGTTACAGGCCTCCAATCGGCCCGCGCCTCGCTCTCTCCTCGTCTTGCGAGAGAATCCGCCACGCCGTCCCGTTCCTCACAATTACATCGTCCCGGCTAAGTCATGGCAGTTCGCGGATCCGCAAGTTCCGGAACTCGACCGGTGAGCCTTCGGACTCCAGGCACAGGAAGCCGCTGGCGGGTGAGCAACCGGTGCCGCCGGAGACCTCCTCGCCGTTCACCCAGAGACGGACCTCGCCGTTGATGGCGCGCACGTAGTAATGGTTCCACTCGCCCACGCCGCGGCTCAGGTTCTTGCGCGGGAAGCTGCGCATGCTGTTCGGTGCGACCGGCGGGAACGGTGTCATCCGCGCCGGGCCGGTCGGGAAGACATCGCCGTGCGTGGTGAACCAGTCGGCCTTCTTCTTGTGGTCGCGCTCGTACTGCTCGGTATAGCCGTGGTCGAGAACCTGAACCTCGATGCCGTCGGGCAGTTGTCCCCGGCCTGCTTCGAGATTCCGGATCGAAGTTTGGCTGGCCCACAGGAAGACGCCGGAATTGCCGCCCGACTTCAGATGCCGCCATTCGGCGACCATCTCGAGGTTGGTGAACGAGTGTTTTGACCGGATGACGCCGACGGGTTGCCCGGTGCAGTTCACTCCGTTCGTGTGCCACGTGAACGTGTTGGTTGGGCAATTGACGGCGATGAAATCGGCCTCCCTCAAGGCCCGCCATCCCAGGCCTGTGCCGTCAATCGTGGCCTTGGGAGCGATCGCCGGTTCGGCCGCCAACAGCGCGCTGGCAAGCAGCAGAGAGGACCATAACAGTCGGGGAATCATTGCGTTAGGATGGTCCGAGGCACGACTCCCAGGCGAACCAAAACGGCTTTGCGACGTCGCCCCGATCTGGCGGATTTCGATGAGCCATGCGGAGCGTCGTCCAAGGTTCTAGGGCGCTTCAGTTGGGGACAGGCTCCTTTCGAGAGGCACACCCATTGCGTCCGGCCCCCTAAACCACCGAAACTAGGGACAGGCTCCGAAGCGATGCGCCAGAGGACTCCGCGGAATCTTCGGGCGGGCTCAAAGAGGTGGACACGTTTTGTCCAAAACGTCTTAGAATGAGGGCAAAGTGGGGTTTAAAACCGATAATATAACGATAAACATAAGCTTTACCTGAGCAAGCGGGCCGGCACTGCTTAAGCAGCGGGAGGGGCAAGAGCCTACTTGAGGCTCCAGTCAGTACTACAACCCAATAGCGAAAATGAAACTTATGACGCCCCCTCGTTCCGCCCTCAGCTTCGCTTCGCCGTTCTCTCCACTCTTTGGTCGTGATTTGGAACGGTTGATTTCGGGCAGTTCTGATCGGCGAAGTCTCGATGGATGAGCCGATTGTAGATTCCCGAGTGGCTCGGGAATCTATTGCATCCAGCGGCTTATAGATGAGAAGATTTCATCGTTTCCGCGATGACCCATGAAAAAAGTAGAAGCCATTATTAAGCCTTTCCGACTCGAGGATGTGAAATCTGCCCTTCAGGCCGCTGGCCTGGTGGGGATGACTGTTTCCGAGGTGAAGGGTTTCGGTCGGCAACGGGGCCATACGGAGATTTACCGTGGCTCGGAGTACACGGTGGACTTCCTTCCTAAGCTGAAGATCGAACTCGTGGTATCCGACGCCTTAGTTCAGACGGCGGTCGACGCCATTATCCAAGCAGCCCGCACCGGCAAGATTGGTGATGGTAAGATTTTTGTTTCCTCGGTTGAAGAGGTCATCCGGATCCGAACCGAAGAGCGCGGAGAACAAGCTGTCTAATCGTCATTCCCGCATGAACTTGTTTCGCATGTTTGCGGCATTTCTGTCCGCGGCCCTCTTGTTGTTGCCCTCGACCTCCGCTGCCGCCGCCGAGCCCGGGGTCGAGCAGCGTCTGGCAGATCTGGAGGCCTATGTACGCAACTCTCCTCCGACTGGCCCTCTGCAGGGAGTTCCGGGTCCCGGTCACAACGGCTGGATGATGATGAGTGCGGGTATGGTGCTGTTCATGAGTCTTCCGGGTTTGGCGCTATTTTATGGCGGTTTGGTACGCCGCAAGAATGTCCTTTCAGTCATGGCGCAGTGCCTGGGATTGGCAGGTGTGGTGGGGGTGATGTGGTGGGCGTTTGGCTATTCGGTCAGTTTTGCACCAGGGTCGCCGTGGCTTGGCGGTTTCCAATGGGCGGGGTTCTCCGGAGTTAATGCCGACCCCAATGCCGACTACGGCCCATGGGTCTCCCACAATGTCTTTGCCATGTATCAAATGATGTTCGCCATCATTACCCCGGCGCTGATCGTGGGCGCCATCGCTGAGCGGATGCGATTCAGTGCTCTGCTCGTTTTTTGTATGGCTTGGATGATCATCGTTTATTTTCCGGTCACCCACATGATGTGGGGAGTCGGGGGATGGATGAATGGGCTCTGGAACGCCAAGGCTGCGATCCGGGCGATTGATTTTGCCGGAGGCATTGTTGTTCACATGACTTCTGGTTGGAGCGCCTTGGCGCTCTGCCTATTGCTCGGGCCTCGCCGAGGTTTTGGACGTGAACACATTCAACCGCACAGCATGGTCTTGTGCATGGTAGGGACGGGCATGCTGTGGTTCGGATGGTACGGGTTTAATGCCGGCAGCGCCGTCGCGGCAGACAAGATCGCCGCCAATGCCTTCACTGCCACCACCTTGAGTGCGCTGGCGGGTCTGCTAACCTGGGGCGTCCTAGAACGTGTAATCCGTGGACGCTCGTCGGTCTTGGGTCTTTGTTCCGGGGCGGTCGCCGGACTGGCAACCATCACACCGGCCAGCGGTTTTGTGACACCCACCGGGGCCATGGTCATTGGCCTTTTGGCTGGGCTTTCCACGTTCTGGGCCTGCAGTTGGCTCAAGGCCCGTTTCCGCTACGACGATTCTCTCGATACTTTCGGGGTTCATGCCGTCGGTGGTACCGTTGGGACGGTCATGGCCGGCGTGCTGGCAACCTCCGATATTAACCCCAACCTCAAAGCCGAATGGATTCTACCGCTGGTGGGCCGATCTCTTTGGTGGGAACAAGTAAAAGCCGGCGGATTGGTTTTGGTCTTCTCAGTGGTTGCCACAGTCGTTCTCTATTTGGTGATCGATCGACTGATGGGATGCCGTGTCTCGGAGGACATCGAGGACCAGGGGCTCGACCTCGCTGAGCACGGCGAAGAGGGATACACGCACTGAGCCAGACGCACTGAATCGGGTCGGTGGCGATTATGCCTGCAACCCGAGATCTGCGATTGGATCCAAGCTCGCGCCTCAGACCGGCAACGGCCAACGGAAGGTGGACTTCAAAGGAATAGTCCGACCGCTGGCCGAGGAGGCGCGAGCCGCAGTGATGATTTCTAGGACGTGGAGAGCCTGTTCTGGGGTGGCCAAGAGTTCATGGCCCGTCGCCAGGCATTCCGCCGCTAGGGCAGCTCCCTGTTGCCACACATATCCGCCGGGTTCGGTGCATTCCCGAACCAATTGCGGACGCTCCAACGTGGCCCACTCAACGCCCTGCGGAGCCCAATCGTAACCGACCAGTCCTACGTACCCGCGACTGCCAGTGATTTGGATCGTGTGCCGCTTCTCACCACTGCCGTCATGCCCGTGGGGGTTGAAGTAGTTGAAGCCCGACTGGACATGCGAGAGGACGCCCTTGCCGTGGTCTAGTAGCACCATGGCGTTGTCCTCCTCGGTGACCCGGATCTTGCCCTTTTCGTGGATGGTCCGCTCTGGGGTGACGATGCTCAAGAGGGCCGTGACCCTCCGGACCGGTCCCAGTAGTCCGGTGAGGCTGGTGAGGTTGTAGACGGCCAGATCCGGCAGGCTGCCTCCGCCCTTTTCGTAGAAGAACGAAGACCAATCCGGACCTTCGTGACCATAGAACGCGTGAGCCGCAGCGATGCGTCCCAAATCTCCGGAGGCCACTTTACGGGCCATGAAGGCGAACTGGGGGCTTTGCACGGTGATTGGGGCTCCCCAGAGCCGGAGCTTGCGCCGCAGGGCCAAACGCAGCAGTTGCTGTCCTGCCTCCAGGCTGTTGGCAATGGGCTTCTCGCTCCACACATGCTTGCCAGCCTGAAGGGCGCGTCGGTTGATGGCCTCATGGGCCTGCATGTCGGTCAGGTCGATGAGAAATTCGAAGGGTTCCCCGGACAGCATCGCGTCGATGCTCGGGTAGTGGTGGGGCACCTGATACGCTTCGGACTGTTTGCGGGCCCGTTCCGGCCGGATGTCAGCGACACATACTAGTTCAATAAACGGGCAACGCTTGAGAACCGGCAGGTACTGGTTGGACACGCTGCCGCAGCCGATGACTCCGGTCCGGACGCGTCGGATTCCGGGCTCCGCAGCCTTCAGCGAGGAGTCCCAGGGAGCCACCGCGAACGCTCCGGCAGTCAGGAGGGAAGCCTTGGCAAAGTCGCGACGGGAGACAGTGGCGGAGACGGGATGGGAAGGGTTCACGTGGGGTCGGGGGATGTCTTGTTCGGATAGCTTCCAACCTCGACTCCTGCAAGGTGAGATCGAAGGGACGGCTACACGAAGGCCGCCCGTGGGCACCGATCTTGGTCAATGATGGGGATCAACCCGATGGGCTCAGCGCCCTTTCATTGGCTTGTGTCCGGCCGCTTCCCACGCGGTGATGCCGCCGGAGAGGTTTAGGACCTTTTCGAACTTGAGGCTGTCCATCTGGCCGCAGGCTTTAGCGCTTCGGCCGCCCACGGCGCAATGGACGAGGTAGGTCTTAGACTTATCCAAGCCAGCGAGCGTCTCAGCAAACTTGCCCCCGCGGATGTCCAGGTTGATCGCGCCAGGCATGTGGCCTTCGGCGTATTCTTCGGCGGTGCGAACATCTAGCACCACCCTCTTGGCGTCTTTGCGTAAGGTTTCCCATTCCGCCACCTCGATATTTCGAAACCGTTTGGTGGCGGGTGCCTCCGCAGTTGTTTTTGCAGCGGGTTTGTCCGCGGCAGTCGCAGGGAGGGACAGGCTGGCCATGGATGCGGCCAGGATGCACAGGAGGGTCTTCATCAAAGGGGCGGTGAGGGTTTAAGTTTGCTTGAACCGCCGCTCAGGAAAGCTTCCAACCGGGGCGGTAGTCGTGATGGATCCAACGGTCGGCTTCAGGCACACCCCGGGCGCGCAGGTGTTTTGCATCCCACTCAATGACCTTGCCGGTG
>JAPLUF010000081.1 GCA_026397755.1 Verrucomicrobiota bacterium | reverse complement strand
CTTCGAGGGTGACGGTCGGTGACGTGGGCGCTACTGAGACCGCCCTCATCCCGGATCCGGTGACCAGTACCTCGGAGATTCCACTCAGAGCATCTCCCTTGAGGGTAATATGTTGAGTGGATCCCCGTCGGATCCAAGTCACCGATGAGGAATCTAACTTGGGTGCCGATTGTGCGAAGAGGCTCGGGTGCGCGAGCAGCGCTGACACCAAGGCGAGGGTGAATCTCATGAAGAAACAGGAGGGCGTCCGCGGGTTCGGTCTGGGCCTTTGGGGAAATGGTATTTGTGTCGGAGGGGCGGGCTCAGCCGAAAAGGGCACTCACGGGTTCGGCTTGGACCAGTTCACGCGGTTGATTCAAGTGATTCATGACCATCGTGTGCGGGTCGATGCCCAGCGCGTGGTAAACGGTGGCCACGATTTGGGTCGGGTGGACCGGGGTCTCGATGGGCGAAGATCCGGTGGCATCGGATTTGCCGTACAGGGCTCCACGGCGGATGCCGGCACCTGCGATGAGCGCGGTGTAACAATAAGGCCAGTGATCACGGCCGTCCGGTGAATTTGTGTTACCACTGGTGCTGACGCCGAGGCGCGGGCTTCGCCCAAACTCGCCGAGGGCCACCACCAGGGTTTCCTTCAGCAGGCCCCGCTCGTCGAGGTCTTCCAGTAGGGCGCTGAGGCCGGAGTCGAGTTTGGGACAGTGCAGGTTACGCAGTGGTCCGAAGTTGGCGGCGTGGGTGTCCCAGGCGTCGACGGTGGGGTCGCCATTGGCCACGGCGGGCCAGTTCATTTGCACGAAGCGGGTCCCGGATTCGAGAAGGCGCCGGGCCAGGAGCAGACCTTGTCCGAAGGTGTGACGGCCGTACTTGTCACGCAGGCTGTCCTTTTCCTTAGACAAGTCGAAAGCATCGCGGGCGCGACCGCTGCTCACGAGGTCGAAAGCCTTCTGATAATAACGATCTAAGGCATACTTTTCGACGGCCTTCTCCATCTCCGGCATGGCATCGTTGACGGCCTTCAAGAGGGTCGAGCGGCGGTCGAGGCGTTCCTTGCTAATTTCTTTGCGCAGCGTGAGGTCGTCCAAGTTAATGACCTTGGCCGGATCCTGATAGAAGTAGTAGGGATCGTAGGCAGCTCCCAGGAAACCGGCCGTACCGCCTTTGCCGATGACATTCGATTCCTGAAGCGGTCGCGGCAGCATCACAAAGGGCAGCATCGGGATGTCCAGCGGCTTGAGCCGGGAAATCTGGGAGCCCATGTGTGGGAAATCATTGGGGGCTGGGGGTTCCAACTGACCCGAAGGCGAGACGCGGTCTGGCGTGTAGCCGGTCATGATTTGGTAAATAGCCGCCGTATGATTGAAGAGCCCAGCCGGCGTGTAGCTCATTGAGCGGATCAGCGTGGCCCGATCGATTTGCTGAGCCAACTTCGGCATGACCTCGCTGAGCTGAATGCCCGGCACTTTGGTTCGGATCGGCTTGAAGTCGCCTCGGACATTGGACGGGGCGTCCGGCTTCGGATCCCAGATGTCGATATGGCTCGGACCTCCCTGCAAGTAGATCATCAGGACCTGCTTGGCGGATCCCCAGCCGTTCTTGGGTTGGCCGGGCGCGGGGCCGGTGGTCTTGGGTTGTTCGGCTTGGAGGCGCAGTATGTCGGCCAGGCTCAGACCGAGCAGGCCAGCACCACCGAGGCGCATAAATTCTCGACGGCTGTAACCGTCGCAGGTGGCGCCAGAGAGACCAGGGATAGAGATCATGTGGGTAGTGGTGTGTGGTTTTCTCTCAGGGTCAGCGATTGAAGAGGAAGGCCGGGCTGTTAATGAGCGCCCACGCCAAATCTTGAGCCCCCTCCAGGCGCTGGGCTCCTGGGCCGAGGCGGATCGAGTTCAATTCTTTGGAAGTCGGAAGGCGGCAAAGACAACTGAGATAAATTTCTTCGATCACCTTTAGGTCGTCCGGTTGTTCAGCGACGAGTTTAGCAAAACGGTTGTCCGAGTGGTTGACGCAGTCGCCCAAGGTCTTGCCGTTGATCAAGTTCAAGGCGTGAGAGAGAGTCACATTGCTGCTGCGCTCGCATTCACAGGCACTCTGGCGCTTGGGGCGTCCGAAGAGCGTGAGGAAATCGTTTCCGGCCACCATGCCATCGGGCAATTGCGCGGCGCGCAAACCGTCGGGAAGGTTAGAAAATTGCAAGGGCCGGCCAGTGGCCATGGCGATGGAGTCCAGCATTTGCTCGGCGCTCAGTCGACGGGGCAAGGAATGCGAGAAGTTGACCAAGTCGTCTTCGTTCCAACGGTTGGGTACGATGCTCAGCTGGTAAGTTCGAGACAGGACCAAATAGCGGATGAGTTTTCGGACATCGTGCCCGTCGGCCACAAAACGAGCCGTGAGGGCATCTAGCAAAGCGGGATTGCTCGGGGGATTCCCAGCGCGGATGTCATCCACGGGGTCGATAATCCCGCGTCCGAAGAAGTAGCTCCAAAATCGGTTCACCGTCGATTTGGCGAAGTACGGATTGTCCTTGGAAGTCAGCCAACTCGCAAAAGCCTCCCGGCGGTCTTCCCCCGGGGCTATGGATTGGGTTTCGCCATAGGGCACCTTGGGCGCCACCACCGCGTCATTCTTGGGGTGCTTGATCTCGCCGCCCTGGTCGTTGTGGTAGACGACTTCCTCGGAGACCTGTTCATAGGCATGGCTCCGAATTCGTAGTACTGGTTCTGAGTCCAGCGCTCGAAGGGGTGGTCATGGCACTTGTTGCAGTTGAAACGCACCCCGAGAAACGTTTGCGAGATATCCTCGGTCATCTTGCCGGAATCGCGCAGAGCTCTGAGATAATTCCCGGCCGGGTTTTCAAAGGTGCTGCCCTTGGCCAGTACCAGTTCACGGGCGAACTGATCGAAGGGGCGGTTCGTCGCAAACTGGTCACGGATCCAGCTTCGGAATACCCAAACACCTTTTTTACCGAGGTTTTCGGAGTTGCACTGGAGCAGGTCCGCAAACTTATTGGCCCAAAATTCCGAGTACGCGTTGGATCCGATAAGACTATCCACCAACGCCTCCCGCTTCTTGGGGGAATCGGTGGGGTCGGTTAGAAAGGCCCGAACCGCTTCGGCCGTTGGAGGTTGGCCGGTGATGTCCAAAAAGACCCGGCGAATAAATTCAGAGTCGTTGCACAGTTCGCTGGGGTTCATCTTCAGGCGCTCCAGTTTCGCGTTCACCGCCCGGTCGATGAAGTTGTACTCCGGCATCGCGGCGAACCGGAATCCGGTGCGGTCTCCCATGACGGTGACCTCGCGCGCATCGTAGAGTCCTTCATAGCGAACTAGCACAGCCATCTCGCCTCGACGCAGCGGAATCACCGTGCTGCCTTGGACGAGGGCCACTTCCTCATTGTTGCTACTCAGGACGGCCTCACGGGTCACATCGCGGGTGGAACCATCGGGATAGGTGGCGACCACCAGGAATTGATGGCGACGACCGGGCAAATCGAGTTCGACCTTCTCCGGAAGAATTTGGATGCGGGTGGGCCGATTGGAGGAGACCTCCTGGAAGTGGGCTCCTTCGGAAATCCACTGACGCAGGGTCTTGTGGTAGCGCGAACCGGGCACCAGCGCCTGACGCCCCTCGTGCGGAATATCTGCCAAGGGTTTCTGCAGCATGAGGGATTCATCGACATGGACGCGGTTGAACCGTCGGCCGCTCAAGTCGTTGATCAGTGCTTGGTAGTCGTATTCCGGATCGTAGCCACGCAGCGCCAGTTTGAAGCCATTCTTCCCCTTGGCCGAACCATGGCAGGGTCCGGAGTTGCAGCCGGTCCGGCTCAGGATAGGCTCGATGTCCCGGACGAATCCTACTTCGGGGGAAGCGATGCTGAGGACCTCGACCTCCAAGCGAGTGCTCTTGCCCGCAGCGGTGATCGTGACGGCCGATTTTCCTGCCTGGCGAGGGACGAGATAACCATCGCTATCCACTTCGAGGGCGGCCGACTCGGGCTTCAAACGAGCCACCGCGCTGAGATCGACCCAGGAACCGTCGGTGCATTCCCCAAGGACCAGTACCTTCCGAGAATCTCGGCCATCGAGCAACGTGAGCCGGTTCGGTTCCAGTTTTAGCGAGCGGATTGTTGGCACCGGAGGGATGGCCGGGATCGGTTTGTCGGAGCCGCGTTCGGCCGAATGCAGGGCAGGGCAGGGCAAGGACACACCCACGCACAGGGCAGCCATCCAGAATGTTAGGGGCAAACGCATAGGGCAGAAGGGGATTTCGAAACCTTAACGAGGTCGGATCGATCGACACAAGAGGCGTTCCTGGGAGGAGGATGTTTTCTGAGCCTCGGGGTGATCAAACTTTCAGAGGCTCAAGCCCGGAGCGTTGCGCGGAGGCATGCGTTGTTTCGTTGCTTGGGTCTCCCAGAAATCCTTAGAGACAACTGCGACTGCGTCCGTGTAAGGTTGGGCAGTCCAATCGTCCTTTCTGTTTTTGTTTAGCCGTCTCCATTTCCGATGAAGAGCAACTCCGTCTCCAAGCGCTCCGGTATTCTTGCTGGTGGCAACTGGATCATCGACCGGGTCAAGATTGTCGATGCCTATCCCGGGCTCGAGCAACTGGCCAACATCAAAAGCCAACACCAAGGTACTGGAGGCTCCCCCTACAATGTACTTCTGGATCTAGCCAAGCTAGGGGTGGAGTTTCCGCTTCTGGGTGCTGGTCTCGTGGGCAAAGATGCCATGGGGGCCTCCATTCAAGAAGACTGTGCCAAGCACAAGATTGATACCCGGTACCTGAAGTCCACCGTAGAGGCGGAAACGAGTTACACCGACGTCTTCACCGTTCAATCGAATGGTAAGCGCACCTTCTTCCACTACCGCGGTGCCAATGCGCTGTGGGACGGTAAGGATCTAGATTTTTCGAAGATCAAGGCCCGCATCTTTCACTTGGGCTACCTGTTGCTGCTCGACAAGATGGATGTCGTTTCCAAAGACGGCACCACGGCCGCAGCCAAGCTGTTGGCGGCCGCTCAGGCGGCAGGCATGAAGACCAGCATCGACGTGGTCAGTGAAACAGGTGACCGCTTCAAGACCGTGGTGACGCCGGCGCTCAAGCACTGCGACTACGCGATCATCAATGAATATGAGGCGGGTATGGTGACCGGATTCCGCATCCGCAAGGAAGGTGTTCTGGATACGGTTTCACTGCGCCATGCGGCGGGAGCCATCCTTCAGTTCGGCGTCAAAGAACTGGTAGTGATCCATTTCCCGGAGGGCTGTTTCGCCCGCACTCGTGACGGCAAGGATCACTGGCAGCCGTCGCTCAAGGTGCCGGTCAAGGCCATTGCCGGTTCAGCAGGAGCTGGGGATGCGTTTGCTGCCGGAGTGCTATTGGGCCTCCACGAGGGTTGGGATCTCCAGAAGTCGTTGTTGACCGGTGTCTGCGCGGCCGCGGCGTCTTTGTCGGACCCCACCTGCACCGGTGGTATGAAGACCTTGGCGCAAGTAGAAGCGCTGAAGAAGAAGTACGGTGTGCGTCCGCCTCTGGAACCAAACGAGGATTGATCGACGGATTGATCGATTCAATTTGCTCCACAAATTAATTCACTAACACGAAGGCCGCAGGAATTCCTGCGGCCTTGTTCGTTGGTATGCCTGCCTGCTGAGGTTCAGGGCAACTCTTCGATGGAGAGGTCCTTGAATTGGACCCGGGTCTTTCCGTCTCCGTGGATTTGCACTGCTAGTTTGCCATGGGGCACGACCTTGGGATCTTTTTCTGTGTAGTCCACGGTTTGGACTCCGTTGATTTTCAGGGTCACTTGATTGCCAGTGGCTCGAATTTCATACTGGTTCCATTGCCCAGGTTTCACGGCCTTCTTCACGGTTTCCGGATCGGGTTTGGCGAGGATAGTGTTGCGTCGGGATTCGTCATACAGCGCGCCATACCAACCCTCTCCAATGTCGGCCTGGTATCCAGCCATCTCGTGGTGGTTGGGGATGCGTTCGCTG
>JAPLUF010000157.1 GCA_026397755.1 Verrucomicrobiota bacterium | reverse complement strand
GGAGCCCTAGGAGCCGGGGGGTGGTTTTACACCCAGCGGCAGCGGGCTGGGGCAGTTCCGCAGGTCAGTACCAAGGTGGACACCGCGGTCATCGAGACTCGCAACATCAAGTTCGCCATCAACGCTGCCGGCGACATCACACCGGCCGAGCAGGTGAGTGTTCGGCCCGAGGTCAACGGCAAGATTGAAGTGCTGCCGGTGGATGTGGGTGACCGGGTGAAATTGGGGCAATTGCTCTTCAAACTAGATGACAGGGAATTGCAAACCCAGCGGCAGCAGGAAGACAAGAATGTGGAGCGATCCCGCTTGCAATTGGGACAGGCTGAACGGGACTACAAGCGGGCTCAGTTGCTCTTTGAAAGCAAACTAATCTCCCAAGAGCTCTTCGAAGACAGTCGCACCAAGTTTGATTTGGCTAAGAACGAGCTGGCCTTGAGGGAAAAGTCCTTGGAACTCATCGTCGAACGTCTGCGAAAGACCGAGGTGATGGCCCCGTTCGATTCTACGATTCTCACCCGGCCCATCTCTGTCGGGCAGGCCGTGTCTGGATCGGGCGGTTTTAATGCGGGCACCGAGGTTCTTACGATCGCCAATCTTAACGACCTGATCGTCAATGCTCACATTAATCAGGCAGATGTGACTCGCCTCCATGTGGACCAGCAAGTGCAGGTCAGCGTGGAAGCGGTTTCGGGCCTCAAGGTGGTCGGCAAGGTCGAGCGCATCGCGCCCCAATCGACCCTGAAAAACAATATTCGTGGTTTTGCTGCGCGCATCCTGCTGAAGGATGTCGATAGCCAGATTCGGCCGGGCATGAGTGCCAATATTTCCATACCGGTGGCCAGTGCCGAAAATGTGGTGGCTACACCTCTGGCCGCAGTGTTTACGGAAACCAATCCGGCGACCCGTGAAATCGAGCGCCACATCTGGGTTCGCAAGGATGAGACCTGGGAACGGCGCCCCATCAAGATTGGTGTGAGTGATTACTTTTTCGCGGAGGTCACCTCGGGGCTTCAGGCGGGCGAGGTGGTATCTTTGGAAGATCGCTCCAAGGAGATGGGAATGGGCAGTGCCACCAACAGTGTCAAGGTAGCCACAAAGGCGACCGCGGCCCAACGCTGAGACTGACACTGAATATGGCGCTGCTCGAACTTCGCAACGTCTCCAAGATCTACCATCTCGGTGGGGAGGAGATCCGAGCTCTGGACGACGTATCCCTCGATCTGGATCAGGGAGAATTTGTATCCATCATCGGTCCTTCCGGCAGCGGCAAGTCCACCTTGATGCATATCTTGGGCTGTTTGGATTCGCCGACCCTGGGTAATGTGGTTTTGGCAGGTACCGATATTGCCAATGCTTCGGCGCGGGAACTGGCCCGGGTGCGCAATCGCACCATCGGCTTCGTGTTCCAGTTCTTCAACCTGCTGCCCAAACTCAACGTGCTGCAGAATGTTGAATTGCCGATGATCTACGCGGGCATCGGAAGTCGTGAACGTCGGGAGCGCGCTGAGAAGGCTCTTGAAATGGTGGAATTAAGCCACCGCCTCAAGAATCGCCCCAATCAGCTTTCCGGCGGTCAGCAACAGCGCGTGGCCATTGCCCGGGCGCTGGTCAACAATCCCAAGATTATCTTAGCCGACGAGCCGACCGGCAACCTAGATACCCACACGGGCGAGTTGATTTTGGCTCTGTTTCGGCGTTTGGCGGCCGAGGGGCGCACCGTGATCCTGGTAACTCACAATCCGGAGATAGCAGCGGTGACCCCACGGCGCATCGAGATTCGCAACGGTAAGATTGCTCACCAGGTTGATTCCAAGTTGGCAGGGCTGGACAGGGTTTCTACAGTGCCTACTGAAGTGCCTACTGAAGGGCAGACTTCATGAGTCTAGAACTGCCGCGCATTTCGTCAGCGGATCTATCGTTGCAAGATCTTCCAATAGGCAAAACGAGCTTGGGCAATGCTGTGGTGGTCGGCCTAAAGGAGATCTGGGCGCACAAGTTCCGCAGTGCCCTCACCATGTTAGGGATTGTGCTAGGGGTGTCCTCGCTCGTGGCGATGAGTGCGATGGTTCAAGGCATGGAGAATGGTCAGCGTGAAGCGTTGCTCGCCATCGGAGGTTTGCAAAAGGTGCGCATGGAGGCCCAGCGCGTACCGGTCGAGCAGCGGCATCTCAGGGACATGGCTCGCGGAATAACTTTGGCCGATGTCGAGGCCCTTAAGGCTGGGGTTCCTGACATCGAGATCATCGCCCCCGAGATGCGATTGGATTTGGATCCAACGCTGCAGGCCAACGGCAAGTTTCATCGAACCTTCATGACCGGAGGTGTTGTGCCGGAGAAGGTGAAGATCATGGAGCACGAAGTAGAGCATGGCCGGATGTTCAATGACATTGACGCATCGGAGGCTAGGCCGGTGTGCGTCATTGGCACAGGCATCCGGGATGAACTCTTCGGTAGGCTCGAAGAAGCGGGCTCTGAGGTGATCCCATTAGGGCGAATCATGACCATCAACGGCCAGCCCTTCACCATTATCGGGATGTTCAAGCACTACGAGGGAGAGCAAGACCGCAAGCAGCGCTTAGAGCGAGAGGTCGAGCGTCAGAGGCTTATATACGAGGGCAAAGCTCCGCCCAAGGGACCGGTGCGTGGGCAAGGGCGCAGCGGCAACTTTGCTTTTTGGATTAAGAACAACACCGTCTATATGCCCCTCAACACGATGTGGCATCGGTTCCAGTCCGGTCTTTCCAATGCCCCAGCTGAGCCCCGCCTAAGTAATATTGAATTGAAAGTCCGCGATTTCTCACAAATCGAGCAAACGCTGACCAAGATTCGGAACATCATGATGGTGAACCATCGGGGCATCGAGGACTTCGCCTTCAGGACCTTTGAGGATTGGAGCGCCGACATCGACCGTTTCGTCAAGAATGCCCGAATGAGTGGGGGTCTCATTGCCGGCATCAGCCTGTTTGTCGGTGGCATCGGCATCATGAACATCATGCTGGCGAGCATCTCTGAGCGCATCCGGGAGATTGGCATCCGCAAGGCAGTCGGGGCAGGGGGACTTGATATCTTTGTTCAGATCCTTGTAGAAAGCGTGGTCATAGCGGTGGTGGGCGGGGTTCTTGGATTGGCATTTTCCCGATTCGTGGTTCTCGGTATTTCCTGGGTGGCACCCACCGGCAATGATCCGGTGATTACCAGCGGCGCCATGGCGTTGTCCTTCGGGTTTGCTGTGGTTGTTGGTCTCTTGGCTGGCATTTTTCCGGCGGTGAAAGCGGCTCGGATGGATGTCATTCAGTCTCTTCGTTACGACTGATGAACCTTTTCAATGCGATCCTAATTGGTCTCAAAGAAGTTTGGGCTCATAAGTTCCGATCCTTGCTCACTCTGTTTGGGGTTGTGCTGGGAGTCGCCTCGTTGGTCGGCATGAGTGCCATCATCAAGGGCATGGAGAACGGCATGAGGGAATCCATGATTGCCATGGGTGGGGCGGACAAGGTGCTCTTAGAGAGGCAGGCGGTTCCGGCCTACCAAGAGCATCTGGCCGACCAGGCGCCTGGCAGGACCTTGGTGGACGTGGTTGCCCTAAAACAGGGTGCCCCGTTATTGCGGGTGATTTCACCAGAAATGGCCGTGCCGGACGCCATGGTTTCCCGCGGAGACAAACGAGCTAGCCCTGAGGAATGCGTGGGAGTTTGGCCGGAAGTACTGGAGATGAACCTCCATACCGTGGAGCATGGCCGTTTCTTTAATGCGTTGGATGAAGAGAAAGCGCAGTCGGTTTGTGTCATTGGAACTGGGATACGCGATTCCCTATTTGGCGATCCGGATGAAGTGGGGCGTGAGATCATTCCGCTCGGCGAAACGATCCAGATTAATGGGCAACCCTTCGTTATCGTTGGGATGTTCACACAGTATGCCAGCGAGCAAGATCTGAAGGCTCGTGCCCTGCGCAAGCAAGCCAACGCGTCCACCAATAAGGTTGAGACCAAGAAATCCCGAGGGTGGGGCAGGAAGGGTGGTTGGGCCTTTTGGCGAAAGAACAACACCCTGTACATCCCGCTCAACACGGCTTGGGTCCGGTTCCGGATGGCGGGGGATCTCGATGGCATTCCTGACCCTCGGCTCAGCGCCATCGATCTCAAAGTGAAGTCCATGGAACAAATGGAATTGGCTCTTCAACAGGCAAAAAACGTACTTTTGGTCACCCATCGAGGCATTGAAGATTTCACGTTTCAGACCCAAGAGAGTCAGGTTGAAAATATCAACAAGCAGATCAAGAATGCCCGACTCAGCGGGGGAATTATCGCTGGTATCAGCCTTTTGGTAGGAGGTATTGGAATCATGAACATTATGTTAGCCAGCATCAATGAACGGGTCCGTGAGATTGGTACCTGCAAAGCATTAGGAGCCACCGGAGTCGATATTTTCGTTCAGATCATCGTTGAGAGTGTCGTGCTGTCGCTTTTGGGCGCAATTGCGGGTCTTGCAGCATCGTTACTTATCGTTGACCTGTTGTCCTTTATTGCACCGACAGGAAACACCCCGATCATCACCTGGGAAGCTCAAGCTATTGCGGTAGCCTTTAGCGGATCGGTCGGTGTATTTGCAGGATTCCTACCAGCCATCAAGGCGGCCCGTCTTGAGCCGATACAAGCCCTTCGTTACGAATAGAGCTGCATGGATCGGATTTGGCGTGATCGGTGCGCATTAAATGCGTGGATTTCGCACACCAACTGTTTCCCGGCCTTCACCCTATAAATCGGATTGCGAAGATCGACCATCCAAACGGCCTATTCCGCAGCATTCTCAAAGTTCCCCAATACTTGGCACTGTACCGGCTTAAATGACATGTCTGTTCCGGGTTGAAGAGCCTGGTTTGTTGACTCATTTGGGGTGAGGCCTCCGCGGCGAAAGCCGCGGAGGCCTTTTTCATCTGCCCCATCAACCTTCCCTCCACCAAGTTGAAATCCAATTTCTACACATGGTGACAGGTTCATTGTTGTTGACGGGAGAGGGCAATGGGCTAGGTTCGTTTGATGCGAAGGGGACGAATCAAGGAGGCGGGGGCGGTTTATCACTGCGTTTCTCGGACCGTCGGGGGGCAGTTCTTGCTAG
>JAPLUF010000101.1 GCA_026397755.1 Verrucomicrobiota bacterium | reverse complement strand
TTCGACTCCCCGGCCAGAAGCACTCCGGCTCGCTCCTCTCGAGTCATGCTCGGCAACAAGCGCTCCAACTGGTCAATCCGAGTGACGCGGTTCTTGAGCTGCCACTTCCAATCGTTCCATTCCGCGTCCGGGATTGATGCCCAACTCCCCTTCCCTGCGGATCGGAACGTTTTCAAGGTGAGCAATTGTTCCTGATCTTCGGATGAACCTTCTTGAGAGGGGAGGGATGACTCCATGAATTCGGCAAGTTAGGAGGGGGCTTCGTAGAGTCAAGGACACGAACGCGGTCCGAGCGTCAGTCGCCCGCCTACCTGAAGCCGATGATAGGACTGCTGAAGGGCCCGGCATCGAGCCTCAAAGTCCGCGGGCGATGCCGTGTTAAACTCAAACAATTCGTAGTGGCACGGGACCACGGTGCCCATGCCCGATTGGTAAGCGAGAGTGGCGGCCTCGTGGCCCCAAAGGTTGCCCGCGACTCGGCGCTCGGGAGATCGACCGTTGATGGGCAGAAAGGCCAGATGGATTCGGGCTTCCCTCAAGCAGTCTTCCATGCCTGGAAAGAGGACCGTGTCACCCGAATGATACAAGGTCCACGAACCCACCCGGATAATAAAACCCAGGCAAGACAAGCGACCCATCGGATCGCAGTCCAGCGCCTCATGGGCCGCGGGTACCGCTTGGATTTGAAAGGGTCCTACGGTCGCTCTCTGACTCGATCCGATTCCCGCGGACCGGCCGGGTGACGGAGCGTCCAGGCCGATCAGCGACTCGTGTGGCAGGCCGGAGCGGGCCGCGGCCAAACTGCGAATGGCCTCGGGGAAAATCAGGCGCAGGCCCGGATTGGAGCGGACCAACGGGATGAGTGTTTCCGCATCGAGGTGATCGGTGTGGGCGTGAGTGGCCGTGACGAGCCCGACACCCGAAAGGCGGGAGGGATTAACCACCCGTTCGGTCATGCGCACATGAGGCTTGTCGGTGGCGGCGTATTTGCGCGTCAGGGAGTCGGAGAGGTAGGGATCGAGCAACAAGCGGTTCTCGCGCCACTGGACCAAAAACCCGCTCTGCCCCAACCACCACACATGCAGGGACTCGGGCGCCGACTCCCTGGCCCGGTCTAGGTCGGCCAAAAACACTTCATCCTGCTGGAGAGGCAAGATCATCGCAGAAACCGATATTGAGGCCGAAAATTGGGGGCGAGATCCATAATTCAGAGAGTTCGACGCACCAGAGCCGCACCGGCAGACAGCGCTTGCAGCTTGCGTCGCGCCGCCCAGCGGGCCGTCTGACTCAGTCCGCAATCTGGAGCCAAAACCAACCGGTCTGCCGGGACGTATTCCAGGCACCGACGCACGCGGGCGGCGATGTCCTCCGGCGTCTCAATGTAGTAACTCTTCACGTCCACGATGCCGACGGCCACGTCCCGGTGCCGAGCCACCTGCGCGATCAACTCCAATTCCGAGAACTCCCGACTGGCCATTTCCACATGCATCTCATCGCAGTGCATGTCGAGAAAGGCCGGAAACAGCGGCGCTATCTGCCGCGGACCGATGGCTCGTGCCTTGTAGTTGCCGAAGCAGAGGTGCATGCAAACCCGGGTCTTGCCAGTAACCGTTTCCACCGTCCGGTTGAAGAGGTCCACGAAACGGCGAACGTCCTCCCGGTAGCCATAGCAACTCATCGAAGGCTCATCGACGCTGATTTCGCGACATCCCGCTGCGACCAACGCCTCCAATTCTTGGCGGACCAGGGGCAGGAGGGCTTCAGTGAGGGCCCAACGGTCCGGATACCCCAAATCGGCGTTGGGCAAGAGGCGACCTGACAGCGTGTAGGGACCGGGAATCGAAGCCTTGAGCGTCACCTGGCTGGCCGCGCCCAATTCGCGGGCAACGGTCTCTAGGCGACGGTATTCCTCGACGGCTCCAAGTCCGCGAGGGGCCTGCAATGGAGCCACTACTGCGTGGCGTCCCCGTTGGTCATGAGCAGGCGGGCCCCATCGACGGGGTGAGGCCGACTCCAGATCGATTCCCTGAAGGTAGCCGTAGAAGCTGAGATTAAAGTCTAACCGGGTTTGTTCGCCATCGGTGATGACATCCAACCCGGCGGCTAACTGATCCTTCACGGCACAGGTGACCGCGTCGGATTGTAGCTCGAGCCGGTCCTCCGAACCAAAGCGATCCAGATGTTGCGAGGCATGCTCTAACCAGGCCGGAAACGGATAACTGCCGATGACCGAAGTTCGCAAGGGGCATTGATTCATAAGGTGGGGAAAACACCGTAAAAAGAAACTCTCGCAACCGAGGCGGCTCAGTCGAAAATAACTGTCCGGTTGCCCGCCAAAAACACGCGGTCTTCGAAGACCAATCGGAGCGCCTGCGCCAAGGCGAATTGCTCGACATCGCGTCCGGCCCGGACGAGATCCTCGGCGGCGTGGGTATGGTCCACGGGAATCACCTGCTGAACCAAGATGGGACCCGCATCCAGGTCATCGGTCACCAGATGAGCCGTGGCCCCAATGACTTTCACCCCGCGCTGGAAGGCCTGATGGTAGGGTTTGGCTCCCACAAAGGCCGGGAGGAAGGAATGGTGGATGTTGATGATCCGCGACGGGTATTGGCCCACGAAATCGGGCGACAACACCCGCATGTATTTGGCCAAGACGAGGAACTCAGGCTGAATTTCGTCTAGGATGCACCGCACGGCCACCTCGTGCGCCGTCCGGTCCAACCCGTCGGCAGGAACATGATGGAAGGGCACCTCAAACTTGCGAACCAAGTCGCCTAGAAGGGCATGGTTGCTGATCACGGCCTCGATCCGGGCATTGATCCCCCCGAATTGATGGCGGATCAGCAAATCGCCCAAGCAGTGGTGTTCGCGAGATACCAACACCACGATCCGCTTGGGCCCGGGCTGCGCCAAGCGGACCTGTGCACCGATGGGCAAACTTGCCTGAGTCTCCGCCACGAGCTGTTGCCCAGTCGCGGAGACCTCAGGACCGTCGAACTCGGTGCGCATGTAGAAGCGCCCCGACGCGGCATCTACGAACTCTTGATTACCAACGACGTTGCAACCATGGCGGAGCAGCACACCACTGATGGCGTGCACCAAGCCCCGTTGATCGGGGCACTCGACCAGAAGGACCGCCATGGTTGAATGATTTTAGTTCCGACGACCACGCCCACCTCGGCGATTGCCATTGTCGCGGCCACGATCCTCACGTCCGCTGCGCTCGCCACCCTCCGGACGGGGGGCAGGAGCCGGAGCTTGACCGTTCTCGCGCAACCAGAGACGGCGTTCAATGTCGTCCATCCGGTCCCAATTGGCCGGCTTGGGTGCCTCGACGGGAGCGGTCCCTCCGAAGGACTCGGGGGCAGACTCAGCCTGGTGCTGCGGGGCGCGCTGGGGACGCTCCGAAGGTTCCTCCATGCGACGAGGCGCACGGCCGCCCTCGCTGCGTTCGCTGCTGCGGTCGGGGCGTTCACTCCGCTCGCCGGTACGCCCACGAGTTTCCTCACGCGGCTCGCGTTCCTCGCGCTGCGGACGCTCAGCCCGCGGTTCACGGACTTCTCGAACTTCGCGAGGCACGGCGCTCTCACGAGGCGCAGTGCTCTCGCGAGGGACGATGCTCTGACGAGGCACAACACTCTCACTGGCTCCACGCGGCTCGCGATCGCCACCTCGGCCCCGGCCACCTTCACGGCCACCTTCACGGCCTCCAGAGCGCTCTCCACGGTCATCGCGAGCGCGTTCCTGACCCCGTTCCGGAGTCCGTTCCTGACCCCGATCATCACGCGGACGATCTTCCGAACGCTCCGGGCGAGCTTCACGGCGCGGTCGGGCTGCAGGGGCCTCGGCCGGAGCCTCACCGATGTGGGCATACAACTTGGCCAAGCGGCGAGCGTGCTCATCATAGGCCGATTCAAACAACTGGGAGGCCTTCTCATTGCCCACCAGCGCGGGCGCCGTGAGCACCGTCGGCGGCTTTCCAGCCTCGGTGAGCAGCGCAGCAACCTCGACCTTGATGGCATTGATCAGCATGCAACCGCCAATGGTGGAGCCGGGGCCCACGGGGGTTTCGAGACCCGGGACCTCGATCATGGCGTCACCCGCCGGAGCACCCGTGTCGAGAACGACGTCCGCAAAGTCCTGTAGCTTGCGACCATCGCGACGCTGGCTGCGACTGGCCTCGCTATGGGCCTTGGAGATGATAGCCACCACCTTCACGCCACGGCGCTTGAACTCCTCGGCCATTTCAATCGGCACCAGGTTGCATCCCGACGAGGAGGCCACCAGAGCGGTATCCTTGGGGGAAAGGTCGTAGTTGCGGAGGATGCGGGCGGCCAAGCCGTGGACGTTCTCCAGGAACATAGCCTGCCGCTGTCCATTGGCACCCACCACGAGGTTGTGGAAGCTCAGGGAGAGCTCCACGATGGGGTTAAACCCGGGGAACGATCCGTAGCGGGGCCACATTTCCTCAACGAGGATGCGGCTATGCCCGGAGCCAAAACAATGCACCATTCGGCCGGCCAGGATGGTCTCGGCAAAGAGGCTCGCAGCCTCTGCGATGGTCTCCTCCTGGGCGACGGCCGTGTCCAGAAGACTGCGGCACTGGTCAAGATAATCAGCGATCACGGGAGGTAGACTATCAGAAACCCCCACCGGAAGTGGATGCCAAAGATTGACCTTCGATCCATTCATCCCGGAGTTGCATCCTGGGCTACAAAAAAACCAGACTCACCGACTCTCCCGATGCCATGACTGTCTCTCTACGCCTGGTGCGGTTTTCCGGCCCATTTGCAGTAATACTCGAGCTTCTAGTCGGGATCCTTCGATTGGCCGCTGCCGAACCCGCAGTCCCCCTTCCGGCGGACCACGCCGAACGCTTCACCCGCGGCCTTGAACAGTTCCGAAAGGAAATTCGCCCACTCCTGACCACCCATTGCCTGAAATGCCACGGTGGCGAAAAAACACAGGGCGACTTCAGCCTGGCCAGCCGCGAAGACCTTTTGAAAGGCGGAGCCGAGGGTTTGGCCATTCGTCTGTTTGACGGGCCCGGCAGCAAGCTAGTCCGCTTGGTCTCCCGTACGGACAAGCCTCACATGCCCTCCAAAGAAGAGCCTTTGCCCGAGGCCTCGGTCCAAGCCCTCTCCGAGTGGATTCACAACGGGGCCCCCTATGACGGCCCGCTCATCGCCGGACGCTCCAGCGGAACCCAGTCCGGGTCTGGGTCCGATTCAAAGACGCTCAAACCCTTCACCGGATGGCCTTACCAAACGCTAGTCCGGGTCACGCCCCCGGAGGTCCCGTCCGCAGGCTCCCACCCGATCGACGCCTTCATCCAGGCCCGCCTGGTGGACAAAAAACTATCGCTCAATCCCGAGGCCGATCGGCGCACCCAGCTCCGCCGGGCCTCCTTCGATTTACTCGGCCTGCCCCCTACCCCGGCTGCTCTGGAGGCCTTTGAACTAGATTCTGCCCCGGGAGCGTGGGAACGGGCGATCGACACTCTGCTGGCCCAACCTCAGCACGGCGAACGCTGGGCGCGCCATTGGTTGGATGTGGCCCGATTCGCCGAAAGCTCCGGCTTCGAACACGACTACGACCGACCGGGAGCTCATCACTTTCGGGACTTTGTCATCAAGGCTCTGAATACCGATATGCCCTACGACCAGTTCGTCCAGTGGCAGTTGGCCGGTGATGAGTTCGAGCCAGGGAACCCACTCGCACTCATGGCCACCGGATTCCTCGGAGCCGGAGTGTTTCCCACGCAAATCACTGCCAACGAAGTGGAGCGGACCCGCTACGACGCAATGGACGACATGCTGTCCACCACAACGTCCGCCATGCTCGGTATGACCGTGGGGTGCGCCCGATGCCATGACCACAAGTTCGATCCCATCCCCACCCGGGATTATT
>JAPLUF010000340.1 GCA_026397755.1 Verrucomicrobiota bacterium | reverse complement strand
CGGAACGGAGCAGCCGGGCCACCAAAGGTGCCTCTCCGACCGCATCCAGGGGTTTTCTCTTTCGGGCCATGTCAGAGAGTCCCAAATCTCAAACCACCAAACAAGAAATTTTACCGATATATATGGTGATTTGGTATGAGAAACCAAATGGCGATGGAACCGATAATGGAGGCAAAGCCGAGAACGAAACATATTTTGCTGAGAAGTTTTAAATGAGTGGATTTCATCTTGGTCGTGATCCTTTTTAGATTAAACAAGGTCATGCAATTCGTTTTTTTTTTGAATTAGCTAAGCGCATGTGAACGGCGGGATCTGAGGTGGATGCCGACCAAGTGGTGAGGGCGGGGTCAAAAATTCTGGTCGTGGATTCCCGGATCACCCAATTATCTCAAACCCACCGACCTGCCGGAAGTGGTCATCAAAGGCGGCGACCCGTTTCACTCCCAGTCGCCGCATTACGACGAACGAAATCGCATCGCAGAAGGGGTACGACTTGTCGGCGTGCTGCCTCAGAAAATGGATGGCCGCACGGTGGTCGGCGTCGGTCACCTCCGCGAAATGGAGCAGCGGATTTTCCCAGAAGTCGGCGATGATCTTTTCGCGCACCGCCAGTGAACGGGCGAAGGTTGCATGGGTTTCCGCGAACACTAAGGGCGTGCTGACAAAGTGGGTCCGCTCACGGAACAGGGAAGCGAGGCAGTCGCGGGCCCGAGCATGATGGCTCTGGCGGACATCTCGGAAGGCGATCCAGAACGAGGAATCGAGGAAGACCCGATGGCTGTGCATCAGCGTCTGGCCTTCGGTTCGACCAACACCCACTGACCACGCTTCTTTAGATATTTCTTCGGAGTCCCGTAGAGGTAGTGGTCGTGATTGATGGCGGCATCCTCCGGCAAGTCCGGCCCGGCCTCCGGCGGCGTGGGCTCCAGCATGGGGTTGGATGTCCACGCGGTGTCAGGCACCCGCATCTTGTCGTCGATGCAGCCACGGATCACCGCCGCCATCGTTTCACCCTGGCGAGCCGCCTCGGCCGCAACGTAACCGTGCTCGGCGCGCGTGAGATAAATCTGGGTGCGGACCATTCCCGAGGTTTCGTTGCCGTCAAAGTTCGGCTCGAAGACATCGCGCAGCACATCCGGCGGCTTTGGTGCGCTCGAATACTTCAGCGGCTTCTTCATTAGCTAGACATACATCATGACACAGAGACATCGCAATTACTTTTCCAAGCACGGACCCATCCAGGTAGGTAAACCCATTCGGGTTGCTTGATAAATGCCGTCACTTCAAGCGAGCCCGCTCTCTCGCCATCGCGGCAAGCTGGCAGCTAATCAAGTCGCAGGCCCGGTGACGCCAGAGGGTCAAACGCCGCGTTGGTTTCTCAGTTTTTCAGGCCACTGTCCTACGAGTTCCCTCCGGCATCACCCCCATTCAGCCCCGTTTCCTTGGGTTTCCAGCCCCGGAATCGAACGATGGGGTCATAAGATCTTCCCCTTGACCGTGGAATCTGTACGACCATCAGGAGAAGGCGCTTCGATTGTGGTGGTGAATTTGAGGGCGCTGCGCACGCTGTTGGCTCTAGGTCTCCACAGTTGCAGGCCATGGTTTTGATGAAGTCCCCTATTTTACCCACAATTTCTTCTGTTGCCGTGATCGGCGGCGGACCGGCCGGTTTGCGCGCTGCGGAAGTCGCGGCCTCGGCCGGTTTGCGGGTGACGCTGTACGATGCCAAACCCTCTGTCGGCCGGAAGTTTCTGGTGGCTGGAAAGGGCGGTCTCAACATCACCCACGGAGAAGCTCTGGATCGCTTTCAGACGCGGTACTCCGGACCTGGGCAACCGGCTGATTTTTGGCCGAAACTGCTCAACGCGTTTGATCCCGGGGCGTTGCGGCAATGGGCCGCGGGACTGGGCGTGGAAACCTTCCAGGCCACCACGGGTCGGGTCTATCCCGTGGAGATGAAAGCCGCACCGCTGTTGCGCCGCTGGGTGGCCCGCCTGCGCGGACTCGGTGTGAGCTTTGAGGTGAATCACCGCCTCGTGACTCTGAAGTCGTTGGCAGGAGCCTCGGCTCAAAGAGGCGAATCCGAGATCGTCGATGGATCGGATTCCGGTGTGAGCGGTTTCCAATTGGGGTTTTCCAATGGAGCAACGGCCACCGCGGATTCGGTCATCCTGGCCTTGGGTGGCGGGTCATGGCCCGAGACGGGATCCGACGGCGCTTGGGCCGGGTTGTTGGAGTCGCTCGGTCTCGCGGTGCATCCGCTGGCTCCGGCGAACTGTGGTTGGGAATGCGATTGGCCTGCGAAGGTTCTGGCTCGGGTCGAAGGCAAGCCGTTGAAGAACATCCATGTTCGCGCCGGTGATGCGCTGGCCATCGGGGAGCTGCTTGTCACGCGCTACGGGCTCGAAGGCGGCGCGATTTACCAACTCGGTGCCGCATTGCGTGCGATGTCGGAACCCTCCATCGCCATCGACTTCAAGCCGACCTTCAGTGTCGAGCAGTTGGTTTCTAAGATGGAGTCGGCGCGACGCAACTTCCTCAACGAGGCCCTCCCTCGGTGGCGCATTGGTGATGCTGCGCACGCCTTGTTGTCAGACCGACCCTGGAACGACGCCGTTTCTCTGGCGCGTGCCGTGAAGCATTGCGTCATCCCGTTGAAGGGGCCTCGTCCTTTGGCTGAAGCCATTTCTTCGGCGGGTGGAGTGAGTTGGTCGGAAATCGATGACCGACTCATGGTCCGACGGTTTCCCGGCCTGTTCGTCGCCGGCGAGATGGTGGATTGGGAAGCCCCCACTGGCGGATACCTGATGCAGGGCTGCTTCGCGATGGGAACCCAAGCGGCTCGAGGGGTTGTGGAGTGGTTGGGCTACCGCGGTTAAATCCTGCACGTGGGGAAATGGCCTGGAATCCACAAACGAAGCATCGTCGGACTTCGGATCTAAACCGGCATTGGAACGTACGAGCGATCTGGGCGAATTCCTATCCGTTGTCATTCGTCACGTTCTGCTCATGCTTCGCACCGCTCTCCATGAGAATCCCTGAACTACCGAGCGGTCTTCAGCTGATCAAAGCCCTTTATGGGTTCACGTTGCTCCTCACTTGGACTGGCCTAGCGGAGTCTCGGATTAATCCGGATTTCGTCGCGCTTCAGGCCGACGCCCAGAAGTCTTTTCAAGACGGCGTTACTCCCTTCGTTAAGACCTACTGCATTGGCTGTCACGGCCAAGATCGGCAGAAGGGGGGTGTTAATTTCCAGCCCGCGCTCAGCAATGCGGGCGACGCGACGATCGCAAAACGGTGGAAGCAGGCGGCCGCCAACGTGAAGGCCCACGACATGCCGCCGACCGATGCCAAAAAACAGCCGACCGACACAGAGCGTCAGGCGTTTCTAAACGGGATCGCCCAGATCAAGTTCCTGAGCCAGAAGGATCCCGGGCTGTTTGTGATTCGCCGCCTCACTAAGGTCGAGTATGGCAATACGTTGCACGATCTCTTCGGCGTGGATCGGGCGATCGCCCGGGAGTTGCCGGACGAGGTGATCGGAGAGGGGTACTTAAACACGTTGTCACCCCTCCAATCGGAGCAGTATTTGAGCATCGCCAATGAGGTGCTCGATCGAATCTTGCCCGCCGGTGCAGCGACTCCGAATTCCGCGCAGCGGCGTTGGTTGGGGCCGGCGCCTCGAACCGGGGCTGACCTTCGTGTCGCAGCAAGAACGGTGGCGGGATCTTTCGCCCGGAAAGCCTACCGACGTCCTCCCTCCGAAGCAGAACTGGACGTGTTTTTGGGGGTGTTCGACCTGGGGCGCACGAACGGACTGGCCTACAACGACGCGCTGCGTTTAATGGCCAAGGCTGTGCTGGTGTCACCACAATTCCTCTTCATCACCCCCCATGGAAAGGGGCAGCCCGTCGGTGGAATTGTCCGCTTGGATGATCATCAACTGGCCTCCCGATTGTCTTACCTGCTGTGGTCCACGATGCCCGATGCGGAATTGTCCGGATTGGCCGATCGCGGGAAACTCCATGATCCAGCGGTCCTTGGGTCGCAGGTGAAGCGCTTGCTCAAGGACCCGCGGTCCAGGGCGTTGTTTGACGGTTTTGGTGCTCAGTGGCTCGGACTGGCGAAATTGGAAGGCAAGACGTTCGATACGGTGAAGTTTCCGCAGATGAACGCCGAGATGCGTTTGGCGATGTACGACGAAGCCCGCCTGTTTTTCGAAAGCATCGTGCACGAAAACCGGAGCGTCGTGCGGTTCGTCGATGCGGATTACACGTTCCTCAACAGAACCCTCGCTCCGATCTATGGGCTGGAAAACACCGTCACCGGATCAAGGATGCGCCGGGTGAAGCTGACGGATCGCAATCGGGGCGGGGTCCTCGGAATGCCGGGTGTTCTGGCGACGACCTCGTTTCCCAACCGCACCAGTCCCGTTAAACGCGGCGTTTGGGTGTTGGAACAGGTGCTGGGCGAAAAAGTGCCGCCACCACCGCCAAATGTTCCGGCCTTGGAAAAGCAGGATCAAAAAACCATCGCCCAACTGACCTTGCGGCAGCGGACCGAGCTTCACCGAACCGACGCCGTGTGTGCCAACTGCCACAAGATTCTGGATCCCATCGGCTTTGGACTAGAGAACTTCGATGCCATCGGCCGCTGGCGCGATCGCGATGACACCGGCGGAGCCATTGAAGCGGCCGGTGAACTCCCCGGAGGGAAACGCTTCAGCGCGCCCAAAGATCTCAAAGCCATCATCGCTGCCAAACCGAATGCTTTAGCCCGGAATTTCACAGAAAAATTCTTGGCTTACGCCCTTTGCCGGCAGTTAGAAGGCTACGACGAAATCGTTGTGGATCATCTGATGGAAACCGTCGCTAAAGACGGCTATCGTCTGCAGACACTCATCACGGAAATTGCCACTAGTTATCCGTTTACGCACCGACGGGTCCAAGAATCAACCGCTTCTACTCTCCATGAAAAGTAACCATCGGATGGATCGTCGCACATGCCTGAAAGGGATCGGTGCATCGCTGGCCCTCCCATTTTTGGACACCATGGCTTGGGCCGAATCCGGCAAGAGCAAGACAGTCAAGCCGCCGGTCCGACTCGGGTTCATGTACATGCCCCACGGGGTCATCATGGAGCAGTTCTGGCCGAAGAGTCCGGAGAGTTTTCTAACCTCTCCACCGCCCGCCTTGGCATCGCTGCGGCCCGTGTTGGATCAATGCCTGATGATGAAGGGCATCTCCGGAGTTCCGATTGCGCCATTCAATGGGGCTCCCCATGCGCTCGAGTTGTCCACCTGGCTGACCGCGGCGCTGCCTGACGCAAATCAGCGGGATGTGATTAAAATCGCAATTTCTGCCGACCAGATCGCAGCTAATTTTATCGGTGGCTTCACGGCGCTGCCGTCTCTGGAGTTGGCCACGATGCCCCAGACGCACAAGGAGAACCAAGACGGCCTGAACGAGGGGTATTATTCTCACTGCAGTTTTCGTTCGGCCACTCAGGCCGTCCCGGCCGAAATCAATCCGCGGAACGTTCTCAATCGGCTCTTTGGGAAGTCCAAGAAAACCGGGAGCTCTGGCAAGGTGGACCCTCTGGATCGGCAAATGCTCGATCTCGTTCTCGGCGGTGCCAAAGACTTGCGCCGGACGCTGCCTCGGGATGATCAGCACAAGCTCGATGAATACTTGGACAGCGTTCGCAGTGTGGAGCGCCGGATCGCAGCCATCGAGTATCGCCAGAAGGAAGCGGCACTGGAGGCGGCGGGTGTCCGTGTGACAAAACGCAGCCCCTCGGATTCGCCACCCATCCAGATTAAAATCCCCGAGGGCGAAAAGCGCAGCGAATACATGGAGGTAATGTGTGATCTGAACGTGCTGGCGTTTCAAACCGACACGACTCGTGTCAGCACTTACATTGGGTCCACACCGAACGGGGTTTCGTATCCAGAACTGGGGTTCAACGACGAACACCATTCGCAGACGCACCATAACAACGAGTTCGATAAGCTCAGCAAGGTGGCGGCGATCACCGCCTTCAATATCGCCCAGTTCGCCCGGATGGTGGAGAAGATGCACCAGTTGCGAGAGGGCGACGGCACCCTGCTCGACAACTGCATCATGATGTGGGGCTCCGGGCTGGAAGACGGCAACGTGCACGCCCGGGAAAACCTGCCGTTCATCCTCGCCGGAAAGGGCGGGGGATCCCTCAACACCGGGCGCTTTCTAACAGGCGTCAAAGGCAACCAAGGAGACCTTCTGACCACGCTGCTCGCGTGTGTTGGTATTCCACTGGATCGACCAGTTGGGATTGCGACAAAACGGATTCGAGAAATGACGACCTTTCTTTAAGGCCCATCCTGAGGAATGAGCCTTCGAAGCGATCGGCTGCCACGTACTGAAATGAACTTCAAAACCATCATTCTAGCCGGGATGACCTGGGTTTCGCTCAGCCTCGCTGAGTCTAAGCCGGGAGATTCTGATTACCCGACCAAGAATACCAATCCGCGTCATGTGGAGAAGGTAAAGGCGGTTAAGGCCGGCCACTACGATCTGGCACTCATCGGCGATTCTATTACGCACACCGTCGGAGACATGAATGATGGCAAATACGCTCCCAACCAAGCGGTGTGGAAGCGGCACTTTGAGCCGCGCCGAGCCATCAATCTCGGCATGAATGGGCAACGCACCGAAGAGATTTTGTGGAACCTCCAGAACGGCCAACTTGAGTTCACCCAGTCGCCTCAGGTGGCGATGCTCTTGATCGGAACAAATAATGCCGATGATCGGAATTTCGCGCGCACGCATTCCCCGGAAGAAATTTTTGCGGGAACCCGGGCGATCGTAGAACTCATTCGCCAGCGGCATCCCAGTACCAAGATATTGGTGCTCCGAGTGTTTCCACGGGGTGGCGATAGCGAGAAAGGTATTAGCCCTCCGACGTTCAACTCCTCAGCCAAGTGCATCGAAACATGCCGTCGTGCAGGGGAACTCACCGCCCGCCTAGCGGATGGAAAGCACGTGTTCTGGCTCGATGTAAATCATGTCTTCTTGCGTTCCAACGGCACGATTAACACCGAGTTGATGTGGGATTTGCTCCACCCCAGCCCCGCAGGAACCGAAGCCTGGGTTCAAGCCATTGAGCCCACTCTGGCTCAATTAATGGGCGATCAGCCGATATTGGATCCGCAGCATCCGCCCTCCAAATCGGCAGCAAAAACGCCGTGAGTGGTTTCACATGGATTGGGTGAGGCTCGGCTTTACCGCTTGCCGGATCGGGGGAACTCTCAGTGGGAAGTTTCCCCAAAGACCATGACTGCGATGAGACGTTTTCTGGACGGAGTTGCGCTGCGAATTTGGATCCCTGCATTGGCCGGGCTTTCGTTGATCCAAGCTCTGGCCTCCGCTCCGCCACGGCATGCCCTATCTCTGGACACTCCGGAGTGGCCTCGCAGCTACCGGCTTCATGTTGAGTTCACCGACAAAGCCGGTGGGGTGGTTCGATGGGGAAAGGAATGGAGTCTCCCTCTCAGTGGATCGGTGGCTCAGGACATTGCGGTGGAGTATCCCGCTGAGGGGCCAGCGATTCTCCGTGTCTGGAGCGATGGCGCGCTCGTCCGAGGTCCCGAAGAAATTGCGGTACTCAGCACCGGCGGCGGCGTTGATTTCCCATCAGCGGGCATTGCCTTCGGGAAGGATGTGACGGCTCGGGTGCAGTTTGCAGCCCAGGGATCAGGCACTCTCTTCGCCGTTTGTTCTCCCCTGGGAAACTGGGAACCCGGTTCCAAGGCGCTGTTCATCCGAGACGGCCATTTGGTTTATGACATCGGTTGGTTGGGTGCCTTGAGCGGTGGTCCTCGGGTGGATGACGGGAAACCCCATGTGGCTATTCTCAGCGTGATCTCCGGGAGAACACGGATTTGGCTCGATGGCCGCAAGATCGCGGACCGGGCGGATTTTTCGAAGCCAGATCCCGCCAGGCAAATTCTCAAGGTGGGCAGGGCCACTCCCGACTTCGCTGGGAACTTGAGCCGGGGTCGGGTGGAAAGCCTGAGACTGTGGCGGCGGGGATTCTCGGAAACCGAAGTCGGTGCGTTGCTTGATCCGGCAGGGCCTACCGTGGGCACTGCCGATTTCGTTCACCAACTGGGCGATGCCGCCGATCGTCCCGTTATCGAACCCGCCAACGGAGTGGCCGTGCGTCATGCTTGGGTGCAGCCATTGGAGAGCGCCGACCATGCTGCCGTGGTGGCCGGTTGGAATGATCGCACCCTGGCCGAAGGAAAGGTCCTCTACGACTCGCTGTGCGTCGCCTGTCACGGAACCCGGGAGGCCCCGGGATCGCTTCCGACCGCGCTGCGCTTTGCTGAGTGCGTGTTCAAGAATGGTTCCGACCCAGACTCGATGTTCCACACCTTGACCCATGGCTATGGGCAGATGGTGCCGCAGAACCAGTACACCACCGCCCAGAAGTACAGTGTGATTCAGTACATCCGGGAGACCTTCCTGCGGCCGCACAATCCCAGTCAGTTCGTTGCGGTGACGCCTGCGGTGTTGGCCGCGCTGCCCAAGGGACTCACACGGGCTCCGGTCGAAAAGGAAGATCGGACGCCCGCACCGTATCTTCGGATGAACTTCGGTCCGGCGCTCTTTTGGACCTTCCAAGTCGAACCGGGAAATATCGCTCAGAAGGGCATCGCCATACGACTGGACGAAGGGCCCGGCGGCGTCAGCAAAGGGCGAGCTTGGATGGTCTACGATGAGGACACGCTGCGAGTGGCCGCGGCGACGACCGGCGAGTTTGTGGATTGGAAAGGCATCGCCTTCGATGGCAGCCATGGAACCCACACCGGCTTGATTGGCCAACGGCATTTCGTGAATCCGGTCGCCCCTGGAGTGGCCTCTCCCGAGGGCGATTGGTCCGACCACCGTCTGCTCGGGAAGGATGGGCGTCGCTACGGACCCTTGCCTCGGGATTGGGCGCGGTACGACGGGCTTTATCTCCATGGAAACCAAGTGGTGATTGCTGCGACCATCGGCGGAACGCCGGTGCTCGAATCACCCGGTTGGCTCGATTACGGCACCACGCCGGTTTTCACCCGCACCCTGAATTTAGGGAAGTCGGGCAAGCCCATCCAACTGAAGGTGGCCCCGGAGACCGTCTCGGTGGCGTTGTCGGGCGATGGGGTTCTCAGAAAGTTGGCCGGATTTTGGATCGCTGAATTGCCGCCGTTAGCCAAGACCCGGATTTACATTTCACGGGCCGACCCAGCGTCGCTCGCCGCGCTGATGCCGACCATTCGTGGGCCGATGGATTTGGAGCCGCTCACTCATGGTGGCCCGAAGCGGTGGGACGAAGAAATCGAGACTCGGTCGCAGCCTGGAAAAACCGATGGCCCTTTTATTGCCGACGACTTTCCGCTGCCGGTGGAGAACCCGTGGCAAAGTTGGATGCGCCCGGGTGGCTTTGATTTCACGCCCGACGGCCGTGCCGCCATGGTGGGCACTTGGAATGGGGATGTCTGGCGGGTGGAAGGCCTGATGGATCCGGCCCCGGCGACCTTGCGGTGGAGACGGATTGTGAGTGGTCTGTTTCAACCACTGGGAGTCAAATATCGGGGTCAGGATCTTTTCATCACCTGCCGCGATCAAATCGCGCGACTCCAGGATCTCAACGGAGACGGAGAGGTGGATTTCATCGGCAATTTCAACAACGACCACCAGGTCACCGAGCACTTCCATGAATTCGCCATGGGTTTGCAAACCGATGAGGCGGGCAACTTGTATTATGCTAAATCCGGCCGGCACGCCTTGGATTCAGTGGTGCCTCACCATGGCACCTTGCTGCGGGTGCGGGCCGATGGCCGTCAAACCGACATTCTGGCCACGGGTTTTCGTGCGGCCAACGGGGTGTGTCTCAACCCGGACGGCAGTTTCTTTGTGACCGATCAAGAGGGTTTTTGGACGCCGAAAAACAGAATTAACCGGGTGAAGGTGGGTGGCTTTTACGGAAACATGTTCGGCTACACGAGCGTGACCAACACGGCCGACTCGGCCATGGAACCGCCCATGGTTTGGATCACCAACCAGAAGGATCGTAGTCCGGCCGAACTGATATGGGTACCTCAAGGTGCCTGGGGTTCTTTGGGCGGTTCGCTCTTGAATCTCAGCTATGGTACCGGCCGCGTGTTCATCGTGCCGCATTCCCAGCGCAACGCGCCGTCACAAGGGGCTGTTTGTGAATTACCCATGCCGGCCTTTGCCACGGGGATTATGCGCGGACGCTTTGGATCCGACGGGGCGTTGTACACGTGTGGGATGTTCGCGTGGGCTGGGAATGCAACCGGACCCGGAGGCTTTCACCGCATTCGTCGTGCGAACACACCGGCTTACCTGCCGGTGGCCATCGAGGCTGGTAAAGGGACGCTGTCGGTGCGCCTGAGCGATCCGGTAGATCCCGAAGCGATCCGGCCCGAGGCGTTTGCCTTCAAGGTCTGGTCACTCAAGAGGACGGCGGGTTATGGCTCGGATCACCACGGTGAACACGCGTTGAGCATCCGTGGGGCGCGTCTTGAGGCCGATCGGCGAACGCTGATTCTGGACGTCCCAGACCTGGCTCCGACCCATTGCTATGAGTTGAAGCTGCGTTTGGCTGTTCCGGGTGGGACTACGGTGGAGCGGGTGCTGCATGGCACGGTAAACCACCTCACGGGATCCTAACCGATCCAGAAAAGGGGGCGTGATTGCAGAAACCACTGATCCACAGTGGACCGCAGATGGATTGCGTGTTTTGAATACGCCTATCCCTCCCACGAAAATGCAATTCACCCAATCCCGACGTCAATTCCTCCGCGGGACTGCCGCGGCCGGAGCCGGTATGATCCTGATGCCACTGGCGATGCCCGCAGCCCGCTCGCGATCGGCCTCCGAGCGGATCACCGTCGGAATGATCGGCATCGGTGCGATGGGACGTGGCCATCTCGATCGATTGTTGGGATATGAGGATGTTCAAGTGGTGGCCGTGTGCGATGTGGAGAAGACCCGTCGGGAAACGGCGCAGGCTCAAGTAGAGAAGCGCTACGCAGCGCGCCAAAAAGACGGGGTGTTCAAGGGCTGTGATGCTTATATCGATTTCCGCGATCTGATCGCCCGTAAGGACATCGATGCCGTGGTCGTGGCCACACCGGATCACATGCATGTGATCATCGCTTTGGCGGCGACTCGTACGGGTAAGGACATTTATTGCGAGAAACCCCTCACGCAAAACATCCACGAGGGACGCCTGTTGGTGGATGCAGTGAAGAAACACCACATCATCTTCCAGACCGGAAGCCAGCAGCGCAGCGAGTTCAACGACCGGTTCCGGAAGGCCGTGGAGTTTATCTGGAATGGCCGAATCGGCCGCCTTAAGACGATCCACGTGGGCGTGGGCGCTCCGCCGGTGGCGTGCGATTTACCCGATCAACCCACACCCGCC
The DNA here is from genome assembly GCA_026397755.1 of Verrucomicrobiota bacterium. Classification (GTDB taxonomy): domain Bacteria; phylum Verrucomicrobiota; class Verrucomicrobiia; order Limisphaerales; family UBA9464; genus SXXZ01. Next base: position 3,664 of record JAPLUF010000340.1, on the reverse strand, counting down.
GATGTGAATTGGGAACTGTGGCTGGGCCCGGCCCCGTTGCGCGGTTACAACGAAATCCTGTGCCCCAAGGGCATGCACCGGCACTACCCGCTCTTCCGCAATTACCGTGAGTTTGCTGGTGGCTCGTTGGCCGATATGGGGGCTCACCACTTTGACATCGCGCAATGGGCCATGGGCATGGACGCCAGCGGCCCCACGTTGATCACGCCGCCTGCGGGAGAGGCCCTCACCGGACTCAAGTTCACATATGCCAATGGTGTGGAACTCTTCCATGGTGGGAAAAGCGGATGCACGTTCGAGGGAACCGATGGAACCCTTTATGTAGACCGCGGTGTCATGGAGAGCAGTCGGCCGGAGATCCTGAGCGCTCCCTTGTCAGCCAACGACCAACGCGTCTACCCCTCCAACCAACACATGAGGAACTGGTTAGACTGCGTGCGGGAACGCAGGCAGGCGATTTGTCCGGTCGAGGTGGGGCATCGAACAGCCTCCATCTGCCACTTGGCGAATATTGGCTACCAGTTGCGCCGTCCGCTGCATTGGGATCCGGTGAAGGAGCAGTTTCGCAAAGACCCGGAAGCCAATCGACTGGTGTCACGCAAGCCGCGGGCCCCGTGGTCTTACTCGATGTCCTGAACCCATTGTCGGCATCAGGAGCTACCATGGGCCATCGCCCGGCGTGGAGGGCTGGCCCTCGCTTTCCTCCCAACTCAATCATTCCGACTGAGTTCAACGTGGAGATCGATGACGGCGTCCAATTACGTTTTTTGGCGTCCCAATGGGTCACTCGGCGCTGAGAGACAATCCTGCAGGGCGTGAGGTGCCAAAGCACAAGGAACGCAAGGCGGCCTGATGGGGTGCTGGGTCTAGATTGGGGCCAATGAGCACGGCGATGGCTGCGGGGTGCGGGAGTGCCGGAAACTCTTCAATGAAGTGATGGCCCCAGACTTGTTGAAACAGAAAGAGTTTCTCCGGAGCATGGGTAAAGCGCACAAACCCCTTGGCTCGTACGACCTCGCGCGGATTGAGCCGGCTGAGAAAGGTCTCAAACGCCTTCCGCTCCACGGGTACTGGGAATCGCCACGTCACGCTGCGGTATCCAGTGTGCAAATGAGGGGTGGCCAGAGGCTCCTCATCGTTCACCGCACCATTGGCCGCATCGATGCGCACCTCGGCGGGGGGCCTGCGAAGGAGGTCGCCGATGTCTGGCAAGCCGAAGGGGAGGCGGATGCGTTGGGCGCTGGGATTTTGTTCGGCGATGAGTGTTTCCAGCGAATCCAATTGGCCTGGGTCGAGGCGATCGCATTTGGAGAGGCACAGAACGTTGGCGAACTCGATTTGCTTGCGGGCCAAGACCCGCTCTCCGATGTCGCCCTCGGGTTGGGCATACCATGGGGCATCCACCACGCTGACCACGGCGTGCAATTGGGCATGCTCTAACAAGTCGGTATCCGTGAGGATATCGATGACACTGTCCGGGTCTGCCAATCCGCTGGTTTCCACGACGATGTAATCGCAGTCCCCCGACTTAGCCAATTGAGTCACGGCTCGGTCTAGCTCGTTTTCTGGCGCGCAGCACACACAGCCGCCACTCACCTGGGCCACAGGCAAACCGGGGCGATCGAGGATTTGGCTGTCGACGCTCTCGGCCCCGAACTCGTTCATCACCACGCCCATGCGCAAGCCCGTGGCCGGGGATTCCCGCAGCCATCGCAGCAGCAGCGTGGTCTTGCCCGATCCCAGAAAACCGGTGACCAGAATTACCGGCAAACGGTGTTTCGCGGCCGGGGGTTGTTCTGTGGCGTTCCCGGGATTCATGCGCAGGCGGCGGCCAATTCGGGCCACAGCTGTGCAGCCATTCGCATGCCGGCGGCATAGGCATCGAGGCTAAACTTCTCGTTGGGCGAATGGGGATTGTCGTCGGGCAGGGACATGCCGAGGAGCAGGGTATCGGCTCGCAAGTGCTTCTTGAAGGCGGCCACGATGGGAATGCTGCCGCCTTCGCGCATGAGCAGCGCCTCGCGATTGAAGCCAGCGGACATGGCGCGCAAGGCGGCCTGGGCGAGGGGACCCTTCGGTGAAACAAGGTACGGTTCGCCACCATGACCGTGCTTCACCGTGAGACGCACGGTCGGCGGGCACAGCGATTGGAGGTGCTTTTTGACCGCCGCCAAAATCTTGGTGGGTGTCTGGTCGGGGACCAGCCGGAGGGTAATCTTGGCGCTGGCCCAAGCAGGCACGATGGTCTTGCTGCCCTCGCCTTGGTATCCGCTGGTCAGGCCATTGATTTCGAAGGTGGGGCGGCAGGTGCGGCGTTCGTTGGCCGTGAACCCCGTTTCGCCGGTCAACTCAGGCACTCCGAGGAACTTGGCGTACCGCTTGTCATTCTGCGGAATCCGAGCCATTTGCTTGCGCTCGTAGGCGCTGAGCGGAGCCACCTCGTCGTAGAATCCCGGCACGGTAATTCGACCGCGCTTGTCCCGCAGTTGAGCCAGCAACTGGCACAGAGCAAAGGCTGGGTTCTCTAGGCTGCCTCCGAAGAGGCCGGAATGAAGGTCTCGCGATGGCCCGTCGATGCGGACTTCGAGTGCGGCGATACCCCGCAAGCCATAGGTCAAAGCAGGGTATTCCAACGAGGGAATGCCATTGTCCGAAATCACGACCGCGTCGCAGGCCAGTTCCTTCCGGTGTTTGGGTAAGAAGCTATAAAGCTCGGTGGAACCCACTTCTTCTTCGCCCTCGATGAGGAAGACCAAATTGCACGGAAGCGGGGTTCCGCTGCGGACGTAGGCCTCGACGGCATTCAGGTGGGCCAAATGTTGGCCTTTATTGTCGGCTGATCCACGGGCAAAGAGATTCCGGCCTTCGATGCGGGGTTCGAACGGCGGGGTCTTCCACAAATCGAACGGTTCGGGAGGCTGGACATCATAATGGCCGTACACCAGGAACGTCGGTTTCTTCGGATCCGACTTGGGTGTACGGGCTACGACAATGGGGTTGCCGTGGGTTTCATGGACCGTGGTCTCCAGCGTGAGGCTTCGGGCTCGGTCAGCAATCCATTGAGCCGCGGCGCGGAGATCCGGCGCGTGCTTGGGTTGGGCGCTGACACTCGGAAAGCGCACATAGTCGCAGAGGGAGTCGATGAACTGGGTCTGGTGTTCCTCGAGGTACTGGAAAACAGGCTTCATGTTCGGTGCGAAATTCGTTGATCCGTCGATAGTCCTTATTGGGGAAAAGGCCGGTGGCTAAATCAATTCTTGGGTTTTCCGAATCCCCGGAGCAGACCTTCTATGGCCTTGGCCGCAGAATTGGTCGGGATCAACGCGTTGATGGTGTTGGTGTTCAGGAGAGGGTTGACCTTCGGCGCGGGCACGTTGGTCGGAGCTGCGGGTAATGGGCTGCTCTTCGTTACCGGCGCATTGGACGGAGCCGCGGCTGGTTGGCTGTCCTTCGTGACGGGCGCATTGGTGGCAGCCGCAGGAGGGGTGCCGAGCAAACTGCCCAGCACTCCGGCGGCTCCAGCCACTTTCCCACCCAGGTTGCCGCCCAATCCGGCCGCGGCACGTCCGAGGGTCTTGGCCCCCATGGATGCCAGAGCCAGCTTGTCGATAGAGGGAGACGGGTTGCCCACAGTGCCCTTCACGGTGAGGAACTCCGGCAGCGG
>JAPLUF010000170.1 GCA_026397755.1 Verrucomicrobiota bacterium | reverse complement strand
TCCCTCAGGTGGTGGACTGCCGGGAAGGCGGGTCCGCGCCGGGAAATCCGCATGGGCGGAGGTTACTGCAGCGTGGATAGTCCGGTGACGGTGCTGGCATCGGATCGGGCTGGAGGAGAGGTCGAAGTGCGCTGGCCCGATGGGTCCGTTCGGCTGGTGCCGGTCGCGGCCGGTGTTTCAGAAATCACCCTGAGCCCATGAACCTTCCGCATCACTCGATGTTCTGGGTCACCCTGCGTTGGGTTTTCTCAGTCCTGGTGGCACTTCTGGGCGGGGCGATTGGAATGCAGGCGGCCCCGTTGGGTTTGCGGTTCAAGGGGCTCGCACCGGTCTCTCCGTCGTTGCCTGGGCTCACTCGATTGTCGGCCCCGGGACTGGGCATCGACTTCACTAATCGCCTGTCCGAAGAACGGGCGGTGACTAACCGCAATTTGGTTTCCGGCTCTGGAGTGGCGCTGGCCGATGTGGATGGTGATGGTCGTCTCGATGTCTTCCTCTGCGGCCTAGATTCTCAGAATGCCCTGTACCGCAATCTCGGGGACTGGCGTTTCACCAACGTGACGGCCCGTGCCTTGCCTGGGGTGAGTTGGCTCAACCCGTCTTCGGGATCCAACGATTCGACCGGTGCGGCCTTTGCCGATGTGGATGGAGACGGAGATCCGGACTTGCTGGTCAATCAGTTGGGAGGAGGAACTCGCCTGTGGCTCAATGACGGTCAGGGCCGTTTTGAGGAAGCCACCGATGCGGCCGGGTTGCGCTCGCGCACTGGGGCGACCTCGATGGCCTTGGCCGACGTGGATGGCGATGGGGATTTGGATCTCTACGTGTCGAACTTCCGTCCGACCACCGTTCTCGACCAACCCAACACTCGGTACCAACTCCGGCAAACCGAAGCCGGCACGGTAGTGGTGGCGGTCAATGGTCGCCCAGCAACCGCATTGGATCTCACCAATCGCTTTGAGATTCGCGCCGGTGGAGAGGTGGTCGAAATGGGGGAGGAAGACGTGCTTTTCCTCAACAACGGGCGAGGACGTTTTGTTCCGGTCTCCTGGGTTATGGGGTGCTTTCTTGATGCCTCGGGCAAAGCCCTGACAGCGCCACCCCGGGATTGGGGGCTGGCCGCTCGTTTTCAGGACATGAATGGGGATGGAAAGCCCGACCTGTATGTCTGCAATGACCTGCACACACCGGATCGGATTTGGATGAATGAGACCGGGCCTGATCACGCCCTGCGCTTCCGGGAACTGTCGTCCTGGGCACTGCGGAGCAACCCGACCTTCTCCATGGGAGTCGATTTCGGGGACTTGGACCGCGACGGGCATGTCGATTTCTTCGCCGTCGATATGTTCAGCCGCAATCGGGCCTGGCGGCACACCCAGACGGCGGGCATGGCCCCCGTGCTGCGACTGCCTGGTCGATTCACCGATCGGGCTCAGGTCCAGCGGAATGTCCTGCAGCTCAATCGGGGGGACGGCACCTGGGCGGACGTCGCCTGGCAGTCGGGTGTCGAGGCCAGTGAGTGGTCTTGGGGCCCGCTGATTCTGGATGTGGATCTCGATGGATACGAGGACCTGCTGGTTCCCAATGGCCAGTGGCGCGATTTCCAGGACGGGGACGGTGCGCGGCGCATTGCCGAGGCCCAGCGGCGTGGTGCTCTCAAGACGTCGGCCGATATTGCCACGATGGTTCGATCCTTCCCGAGGCTGGCTACTCCGAACGTGGCCTTTCGCAACCGCGGCGATGCCACATTCGAGGATGTCTCCCTGGCCTGGGGCTTTACGACCGATTCTATTTCGCAGGGTGCGGCTATCGGGGATCTTGACGGGGACGGGGATCTGGACGTCGTGATGAACGATCTCATGGATGCGCCGGCCGTTTACCGAAATAACGCGAGCGCCCCGCGGATCCTTATCCGCCTCAAAGGCAAGCCCCCCAACACCCGGGGCATCGGTGCTTCGGTGACCCTTCGTGCCGGTGGATTGCCGGACCAGACCCAGGAGATCATCGCCGGCGGGCGGTACTTAAGCGGGGATGAGCCGGCGCGTTCCTTTGCCACCGGTCAGGCTGCTTCCGTAGGTCTTCGCGTTCGATGGCCCTCGGGACGAGTCTCAGAATGGCAGGAAGTTCCGGTCGGTGTTGCGGTCGAAGTGTCGGAGGAAGAGTCCCTCGGGACCGAGGCGGTTCCTTCCTTAAAACCGCCCGCACCGTGGTTTGAAGACCAGACCGCACGCCTCGCTCACCGTCACGAGGATGAGCCCTTTGATGATTTCGGCCGTCAGCCGGCCCTGCCGCATCGACTGTCGCAACTGGGACCGAGCCTGAGCTGGACCGACCTCAATGGAGATGGGCGTCCGGACCTGGTCATCGGAGCCGGACGCGGTGGTAAGCTCGGTATCCGCATCCAGGATGGAAAAGGCGGATTCGAGGCACGAGAGACTCCGCCGTTTCATAAGACAACCAGCCGAGACATCACTTCGATTCTTCCCATTAATGGAGTCCTGTTGGCGGGGATCTCTAATTATGAGGACGGCCTGACCAATGGAGGAGCCCTGCGGATGTATGACATGGCCGGGGGGCGCAGCGGTGAAATTCTGGTGGGTACGACCTTTTGCGTCGGGCCTCTGGCCGCCGCCGATGTCGACGGGGATGGATCGTTGGAGGTGTTTGTGGGTGGTCGATCCGTGGCCGGTCGTTATCCGGAGGCGGCCCCCTCGTTGTTATTGCGCAATCAAGGCGGGCGCCTGACGCCGGTGGCACGTTGGGAGAATCTAGGCCTAGTGACGGCCGCCTGTTTCACCGACCTCGATGGCGATGGTCGGCCGGACCTTGTGGTTGCCCGTGAATGGGCCCCGCCTCAATTCTTCCGGAACGACTCCGGTCGACTGACCGAATGGACTCCGACCCTGGAAGCCTCGTCCGGCCGGCTTTCCGGACTTTGGAATGCTGTGGTGGCCGGCGACTTCGATGAAGACGGGCGGATGGATCTGGTCCTGGGGAACTGGGGGCGCAACACCCGCGGGAGCGCAACGACGACGGCGGCGGCCCCGCGGCGCTTGTGGTATGGCGACTTCGGTTCCGGACAGGGCCTGGACTTGGCTGAGAGTTGGTATGACCCAGTGCTGAAGGCCGACCGCCCGGAACGAGAGATGGGATTGTGGGCGGCCCTTTTTCCGAGCGTGCGGGAGCGAGTGGATTCTTTGGCTGCGTTTTCCAAGGCCACCCTGCCGATGCTTTTGGGTGATGCGAAGCTGGTAGCCCGATCGGTTTCGGTGGACACACTCGACTCGGTGCTGCTGCTCAACCGGGGAGAGCGCTTTGTGGTGAAGCCGTTGCCGGCGGCCGCCCAGCGTGCACCGGTGACCTCCCTTTGCGTGGCGGACTTCGACGGGGATGGGCACGACGACCTGTTCCTTTCGCAGAATTTGTCCACGGCCCATCCCTTTGCCGAGCGCTATGATGCAGGTCGGGGGTTGTGGTTGCGGGGCGATGGTCGGGGTGGATTTGTCCCGGAAGAAAACTCGGGCGTCCGCGTTCAGGGGGATGGTCGGGGGGCTGCGGTGTGCGATTACGATGCGGATGGTCGAGTGGATTTGGCGGTGGGGCAGAATGGCGCCGAGACGACGCTCTGGCGCAATGTGTTGGCGCGTCCGGGTCTGCGAATTCGCCTTTCCGGCGGCGGGGGCAATCCAACAGCGGTGGGGGCCCGAGTGCGATGGAGGTCGGCTTCGGGCTTCGGGCCGTGGCGGGAGATTCACTTGGGTTCCGGCGACGGGTCCTGCGATGACCCGGTGACAATCTTGGGTGTCGGAGATCAGAAGGTCGAAGCGGTGGAGATTCTTTGGCCCGGAGGCGCATCGGCCACGGTGCCGGTGATGGAGGGACAGCGCGAGGTCTTGGCCAGCCAGTCCGCCCGATGAGCAGGCTGGTTGAATGCCCTTTTTTGATGGTATGACGGTTGCCTTTGCCGCAGGAGAGGCTTCAATTCCTAGGATTCCTCTTTCCCGTGATCCACAGCATCCCAAGACAACTCGGATTCTGGTTCGGAGCCCTTTGGGCTTCGGTGTTGCTGTCGATTGCGGACTCCCGTTCCGCAAGCCCTGGCGATCCGTTGGCGCGGAGTGCTTTGACGCTGCTGCGTGACGAATGTTTTTCGTGCCACGGTGAGACCAAGCAAAAGGGCGGACTTTCGTTGCTGACTCGGGAGCAGGTGCTCAAGGGCAGCGAGGAGGGGCCAGTGGTGATCGAGGGACGGCCGAAGGATAGCCGACTACTGGAGGCGGTCCTTCTGGGAGCCGAACCGCACATGCCACCCCGCAAGCAATTGACGTCGGGGCAAATTCAAACACTCCGGGATTGGATTCGTCGCGGGCTCCCTTGGGACGCGAGTCTGCTGGCCGATGAGCCTTCCCCAAGAGCCGTGACGCTGGAGTCGGCCGCCCCCTCCTTCCGACCGGTGGCCGCCCTGGCCCTCGACCCGGCGGGACATCGATTGGCGGTGGCGCGCATGGGTGGGATCGATATCCATGACTTGCAGAAGCCGGGGTTTCCTCGAGTGGCGCGGTCGGTCGGCTCCGTGGATCCGGTGGAATCGCTGGCCTGGAGCCGGGATGGCCGCCGGTTGGCTTCGGGATCGTTTCGACGGGTGCGGTTCTGGAATCCGGAGACTCTCACGGTCGAGCGGGAGATCGTGAATGGCCTATCGGGGCGGGTGATGAGTGTGGAGTTTTCTGCCGATGGGTCGCAGTTGGCCCTCGGTGACGGGGGCGGCGGTCTTCCGGGTTATCTGCGGTTGGTGAGCGTGGCGGACGGTCGGATTCAGCGTTCCTGGAAGGCTCACGCCGACTCCATCTTGGATCTGGAGTTCAGCCGGGATGGCTCCCGATTGCTCTCGGCCGGCGGTGACGCGCTCATCAAGGTCTGGGATACGGCCAAGGCGGCACCGATCGCCGTGCTGGAAGGTCATACCTATCAGGTGATGGCCGCGGCTTTCAACACCAACGCCACCCAGGTGGTCAGCGGTGGGACAGACCGGCAGCTCAAGGTCTGGGATATCGCCACTCGCGAGAAGATTGTCACGCTGGGCGATTCCATGGCGGCGATCACGGCCGTGGCTTGGCCGGGCGACAGTGCCTCGGTTTGGGCAGCCACCGATCGCGGGGCGATTGACCGATATTCCCAACTCAAGTCGCACACGGGTGAACAAAGTTCGGCCACCGCGGAGCATCGACGGGTGGCGCAACTGCTGCCGGTGGTGTTCAGCATGGCGGTCACGCCAGATGGTCAGAGGGTCGCTGCCGGTGACTTGGACGGGTTGGTCCGGATCTGGGATGCGCAAGGCAAGGTCTTGGGAGAGGTGAGCATGGCCTTGGAGGCGACGACCCCGACGACCCCGCAGACAGTGGTCACGAAAGTGCCGCCGCCAAGCTTTGTGCGCGATGTGTTGCCCGCACTCAATCAGGCCGGATGCGCCTCAGGCGGTTGCCATTCCAAGCCGGAAGGTCAGAGCGGCTTTAAATTGTCTGTCTTCTCTTACGATCCCCTCAGCGACTATGCCGAAATTGTCCGGGATGCCCGCAGCCGGCGAGTGTTTCCGGCAGCCCCGGAAGAGAGCCTCATTCTCCTCAAGGCCCTGACACGGGTGCCGCATGAGGGAGGCCAGCGTTTTCAGCCAGGATCCCCGACCCACCAATTGCTGACACGCTGGATTCGCGCGGGCATGCCCTATGCGCTGACCAATGAGCCCGTGCTTCAGTCAGTTGCGGTGTTTCCGGCCGAGGGGCGGTATCGCAAGGGCGGGCAGCAGCGACTGAAGGTCGAGGCGCGCTATTCCGACGGGAGTGTCCGTGATGTCACACGTCTGGCCGCCTACGATTCGAGCGACAAGGAGTTGGCCCGCGTGGACGAGACGGGTCGGGTTTCTATCGGCAAGCTGACGGGGCAGGGTGTGGTGGTGGCCCGCTACATGGGGCTGGTGGCTGCATCCTCGCTGATGGTGCCCGCCGACAAGGTGCTCAAGCCCAAGGCCTATGCGGCCATTCCCACCCACAATTTTATCGATGGCCTGGCTCTGGCGCAGTTCCAGCGTTTGGGGCTGATGCCTTCCGATCTCTGTACCGATGCGGAATTTCTTCGGCGGGCCAAGCTGGATGCCGTTGGTCTCCTACCCACGCCGGAAGAGGTGCGTGCGTTCCTGGCTGATCCTTCGCCGGACAAGCGCCAGCGGTTCATTGACACGATTCTGGAGCATCCGGCCTATGCCGATTACTGGGCCAACCAATGGGCCGACCTCTTGCGTCCGAATCCCGATCGGGTGGGCGTGAAGAGCGTGTTCCTGCTCGATCAGTGGTTGCGCGAAGCGTTCCGGGCCAATCGGCCTTATGATCAGTTTGTTCGAGATATTCTTATGGCCGAAGGGTCGAACCACCGGGCAGGGCCGGCGGTGGTTTACCGCGACCGTCGGGATCCGCCAGAACTGACCACACAGTTCAGCCAGTTGTTCCTGGGCACCCGGTTTGAATGCGCCAAGTGCCACCATCATCCGAACGAGAAATGGAGTCAGGACGATTTCTACCAACTGGCCGCTTACTTCGGTCCGGTGAAGCAGAAGGGGGCGGGTTTGTCTCCGCCGATCTCCGCAGGCACCGAGACCTTTTATTTCACGCCGGGAGGCGAGGTGAAGCACCCGGTGAGCGGAGTGGTGATGACGCCCCGACCGCCGGAGGGGCCTGAACTCCCGAAGTCCGAATCTCGGGATCCGCGCCGGCATTTGGCCGACTGGCTCACCGCGCCGGAGAATCCCTTCTTTGCCAAGGCGGCGGTGAACCGGGTGTGGGGTCATTTTTTTGGACGGGGTCTGGTTCATCCGGTGGATGATTTCCGCAGTTCTAATCCGTGTGTGAACCCGGCCTTGCTAGACGCCTTGGCCGCAGATTTTGCCGCCCATGGCTACGACCTGAAACACCTGCTTCGAACCGTGATGGCTTCGCGGACTTACCAACTGAGTTCGGTGCCCAACGCCACCAACCTGGGCGACACCCGTCAGTTCTCCAGGTCTTACCGACGGAGACTGCCGGCCGAAGTGCTGGTGGATGCGGTGAGCGATGTCACTGGAGTTCCTGAGACCTTTTCTGCGGTCCCGCTTGGTGGTCGTGCCATGCAGACTTGGAGTTACAAGATCGCGTCGCATTTCCTGGACGCCTTTGGTCGCCCCAACTCCAGCAGCGATTGTCCCTGTGAGCGCGATGCCCAGTTGAGCGTTGTGCAAACTCTGCACCTGATGAATTCCAAGATTCTGCAGGGGAAGCTCAGCGATCCGAAAGGCCGGGTCCGTCAACTAGCTAACAGCGACCGGAGCCAATCCGACCTCGTCGGTGAACTGTACCTCCTCCTGCTCAATCGCCTGCCCGCAGAACCGGAGCTTCAGGCTGCTTTGCGTGCGTTTTCTGCTCCGGGAGCCACCCGCAATACAGCGGTTGAGGATGTCTTCTGGGCGCTGCTCAACTCCCCTGAATT
>JAPLUF010000298.1 GCA_026397755.1 Verrucomicrobiota bacterium | reverse complement strand
GCCGGGCCTGGGGTGCCGCTGGCGGAGGCGCCAGGCCGGGAGGCCTGCCAGTTTGATAGGCCCGGTGTCTCACCGTCCATTCCCTAGGCAGCCGGGCAAGATGGGTGGGTAATGTAGGCCGGGTCCCCCGACCCGGCGTCCGGGCACGTCGGGCCGTAGGGAAAATGAAGGGAGCGCCGGGTCGGGGGACCCGGCCTACACGGTGACGTCGTGGGCTGGGCGGTGCGCTGTAGGCCCGGTGTCTCACCGTCCATTCCCTAGGCTGCCGGGCGAGGTAGGGATGGCCCGAGACACTCGAGCCCTATCACGGAAGTCCGAGGACTACATCCGGGGGTTGTTAGAAGATCCTCCGACAACCTCTGGGTGGCCAAAAACCAACTGTCAGTGCCGGATTAAAAACCACTAAAATGAGCGAGGAGCCAATCCTTGGGCCAATGCTAGTCGCCAACCGAAGGATGGCCGGTTGGACCCGCGGGTTCCTAGGTCGGATGGCCCTGCCCCCCGGCGCGCATTACTTGGCAGCCGAAGGGCACAGGCTGCGGATTTCGCAGCCGTTACAATCGGGAGACCGGGCCCCACAGCGCCGCCGGCCGTGCCAAATGAGCCAGTGACTGAAAAGGGTCCAATTGCTTGAGGCAACCCACTGCATCAAGTCTTGTTCGATTTTCTCGGGATGAGTGTGCGCGGTGAGCCGCAAGCGTTGGGCCAGGCGGGCCACATGAGTATCCACCACGATTCCGGATTCGATCCCAAAGGCATTCCCTAACACCACGTTGGCGGTCTTGCGTCCCACACCACTGAGGGCGAGCAAGGCATCCATGGACTGAGGCACTTGGCCGTCGTGCTGTTCTAGTAGCACTCGGCAGCAAGACTGGATATTTCGGGCCTTATTGCGGAAAAGGCCAATGCTCCGCACGTCGAGGGTGAGGGTCTCGAGATCGGACTCGGCATAATCGCGGGCCGATGGGTATTTTTGGAACAGCGACTCGGTGACGATGTTGACCTGTCGGTCGGTGCACTGAGCCGAAAGGATGGTGGCCACCAGTAGCTCCAAGGGATTGGAGAACCGAAGCTCACAATGGGCCAGTGGATAGGTTGCTCGAAGGCTCTCTATTAAGGCATCGACCCGCCGCTGCCGGGCCGTCGCAGACTCGCGGGGCATGCCAGCAAGTCTTCCGCGAAAACCGCGCGGGTCAATCACCGCCTCCCGTCGCTCTCAAGATCCCGGTTGGATTTCTACGGATTGGCTCCATCGTGACCATCAGGGCTGCCTGAGCAGCTCACTTGTTGCCCACCATGTCCAAGATCCCTTCCGGTCATCCCGATGCCCTCGGCCCCGTCGCCCAGGGTCCTGCCACTCCCCGCCGTCGTCCGGTCCGGACCGAGAAGGAATCCTGGACCAAGCCTGGAGTCGCCGAGGTGGCTGCCCCATCCGAAAGCTTCACTTTCAAACTTAAGCCTCGAGAAATCGCGCGGCATCTTGACCGCTTTGTCATCGGTCAGACCGAGGCCAAGAAAGTTCTCGGCGTGGCGTTGTGCGACCATTTCCAGCATGTGCGCATGACCCAGGAAGGGGTTGATGCCCCCTTCTACCAGAAGCAGAACGTCTTGTTGCTGGGTCCCACGGGCGTAGGTAAGACACACCTCATCCGATCGGCGGCCGAACTCATCGGCGTGCCTTTCGTGAAGGCCGATGCCACTAAGTTCAGCGAGACAGGCTACGTCGGCGGTGATGTGGACGACCTAGTCCGAGATCTTGTGCGCAAGGCGGGTGGCAATGTGAAGCAAGCCGAGCACGGCATCATTTATCTGGATGAAGTGGACAAGCTAGCGACCCGCGGCGAGGGCGGCGGTCGGGATGTTTCCGGTCGAGGTGTGCAAACCAATTTGCTCAAGCTGATGGAGGACGGTGACGTGCCGCTCGTCTCGCCCAATGACATGAATGCTCAGATCCAGAACGCCATGACTTCAATGCGTGGCAATGGATCGGCTCAACCCGAGACCATCAATACCCGGCACATCCTCTTTATTGTTAGTGGAGCATTTGCCGGCATGGACCAGCGCATCCGTTCCCGAATGCTGACGGCGGCCACCAGCGGTGCGGTTGGTGTGCCATCGTCGGCTTCGAAAGTATCTCGGTTGAGCACCGATGAACTGTTTGCTGAGGCCATGACCAGCGACTTCATCCAGTATGGCTTGGAGCCGGAGTTTGTTGGCAGGCTCCCGGTTCGCGTGGCGTGCCATGGGCTGGATGCCGATGACCTCTTCAACGTACTTCGCCGGAGCGAAAGTAGTTTGATCCGCCAGTATGAGCGGGCCTTCAGCGCCTATGGAATCGAAGTTGGTTTCACCGACGCTGGCCTTCGGAGCTTGGCCCGGATGGCCAGTCATGAAAACACCGGGGCCCGGGGATTGATGACCGTGTGCGAGCGGGTGTTCCGGGACCTCAAGTTTGCCTTGCCGTCGAGCAAGGTCCGGAAGTTCGAAGTGACACCTGAATTGGTGGCCGATCCGCGAGGCACCTTGCGGCAGTTGCTCAAGGGCGGTCGCTGAGCGGTCGAGGGAGTGTGGAATGAAATGGGGCCTAAATTTTGGTTCGCTGGCCCAGAATTACTTTCCCCTCAGCCCTCGATTTCGTCGGACGCGCCGATGAGGCCCGCCAAGAGCCCGCCCGAAACCGTGGCGATGGCTCCCACGATGGAGACAACCACAGGGAGGTGGAAGTTGATCGCGATGGCCCAGAGGTGGCCTCCGCCGATGGACATTCCCAAGCAGCCGAAGATGAGCAGCGTCTTCATGAGGAGGAAATGTAACGGCGTCTAACGGGTTGTCAGCAAGGGTTTACAGTCTCTCTAGAACCCTGGACTAAAGGATCAACGGGTACGCAGAGCTTGAACGGTGGCGATCTTGGAAATGTACCAGCGACCTTCCCATTTTCGGAACCGCAGTTCGAATTCCTGAGCGGTCTGGCCATTCCGGGAACCCGTGTTGATGGTAGCGACCACTGTGGCCTTCGCCGAGGTGGGCATGAGCTCGCTAATCTGAATCTCGCTAAGTTGGACCTTCAATCCGGGGAATTGTTGGGTCATCCCCGCCGCGGCCGCACGAACCTCATCCACTCCGGAGAGATTTCCAGAGAGCCCGCCAAAGACATCCACCTGGATTTCCACATCTCGGGTGAGGCATTGGGTCAATTGGCCCACGCGCGCCAACAGGGCCAATCCATCCGCGGGTTTGCCTTCGGAAGAAACCGATGCCCTGGCCTGCTCGAGGACACGGCGTATGCGCTCTTCCTCGGAGGGGATGAACCACCAAAGAGCCCAGAGCGCCAAGGCGATGAGCACTCCCATGAACGGCTTCCGAAAAGACGGACTCATGGGTTCATCAGACGCCCGACAATGCGGTTCTGATTTACGATCCCGAAGTAATGGTCGTCCTGGCGCATGGAACGGTTGTCGCCGATGACGTAATGGTCGCCGTCTTGGAGTTGCACTTCCGCCACATTCCATCGTGCGGGGTTCTGGACCCCATTGGTTGGAGGCAGCAAGTAAGGTTCTTCGAGGAGTTCGCCATTAATGAGCACGGTCCCTTGCACGATACGCAATCGCTCCCCCGGAAGGCCGATCACCCGTTTGAGCAAAAGCACTTGCTTACCGGCCTCCTGGATACCGATCACGTCTCCGCGTTGGGGCTGTGCAGATCGGTAGGCCAGTTTGTTGAGAAAGCGCCGCTGACCGTCCCGGTAGGTCGGTTGCATGCTGATGCCCTGCACCAAAATGGGTTGGATGGACATCCGGAAACCCACGAAGACGATCACCAGCGTGATAGCCAGCCTTACCAGTGTGGTGCGGGGGTTGCGGCCAATGGCCATCACTTGCCACCAAGGGATCGGGGTATCGCTGAGTTGGGACATGTGTTTTTGGGAGGCTCGGATCCGGGAGCGGATCTTCTGACCACTCAGGGGTTCGTCGGTCAAATCGGTAGGCCCGAACTAGTCGCAAGGCAAGGATGGACCCATCGGTTCGCAATAAGATCCTCCGTCCTCACGCCAGGATCTCGCGGATGACGTGGCCTTCGACATTGGTCAGGCGCCGCTGGACGCCGTTGTGCTCAAAGGTCAGTCGCTCGTGGTCCAACCCGAGCAAGTGCAGGAGGGTGGCATTGAAGTCGTACAACGGATGGACGTCGTTCACGGCCGCCCGTCCGAGTTCATCGGTCACACCATGGCTCACACCCTTGCGAATTCCGGCGCCGGTCATCCAAGACGTGAAACCGTCCGGGTTGTGATCCCTTCCTTGAGCCCCCTTCTGGAAAAACGGCATGCGTCCGAATTCAGTGCACCACACCACCAGCGTGCTTTCTAAAAGACCCCGCTGTCCGAGGTCCCGAATGAGGGCGGCAGCGGGTTGATCGAGGATGGCCGCGTGGCGGTCGTACTGTTCCTTGAGCTTGTTGTGACCATCCCAGTTGAGTTCACCACCGCTGGCATAAGCCCCGTTGAAGAGTTGCACAAACCGCACGCCCCGTTCGACGAGCCGGCGAGCCAAGATGCAGTTGCGGGCAAATCCGGCCTTAATGGGATTGCCGGTGTCGTCGGCTCCGTAGGCTTTCAGGATGTGGGCCGGCTCGGTGGACAAATCGCTGATCTCCGGCACGCTGAGTTGCATGCGCGCCGCCAACTCATAGCTGGCGATCCGTGCGGCCAGTTTCTCGTCGCCGGGGTGCTGTTCCAAGTGGCGCTGGTTCAACTGCCCAAGCAGGCGGCGAGCGGCTTGATCGGCGTCGTGGGTGATTCCAGGGGCTGACAGGTGACGCACCGGATTTTGAGCGCTCCACGTCGTTCCTTGAAAGGTGGCTGGCAGGAAGCCCGAGCCCCAATTGTTCGATCCATTTTGCGGGACGCCACGAGGGTCGAGGAGCGAGACGAAGGCCGGCAGATCTTGATTGTCGGTGCCCAACGCGTAGCCAATCCACGACCCGATACTGGGGAACCCATCCAGTGCGAAGCCCGTGGAGAGGAAATTCTCGGCAGGCCCGTGGGTGTTGCTCTTGCTGGTGAGCGAATGGACAAAGGCGATGTCGTCGGTCAATTCGGCGAGGTGCGGGATGAGGTCCGAGACCATCTTGCCGGTTTGCCCGCGCGGTCGGAACGCATACTGAGGGCGGGCCAAGTTTCCGGCGGGTCCCTGGAACGTCACAGCAGGTCCGCCCGGCATGGGTTTGTCATTCCAGCGGTGGAGCTCAGGCTTGTAGTCCCAAGTCTCCAGTTGGCTGACCGCCCCGGCGCAAAAGATGACGATGACATTCCGGGCCTTCGGGGAGAAGTGCGGCGGACGCGGACGGTTGGGATGAGCCGGGTCGGCGAAGAGAGAGCCCAATCCCGGTTGGGCCGCCAGAAGACCCTCTCGACCGAGCAAGTGGGTCAGTGCGACCGAGCCGAGTGCGGTGGCGCTGCGACCCAGAAACCCGCGGCGGTCGAGCAGTCCATGCCCCTGGAAGGAAAGCGATTCGGCCCCGTGGTTCATGGAATGAAGAGAAACTCGTTGCTGTTAAAGAGGGCCCGGCACAGCACCTCGAGATCTTGCCCTCGCAGAGCCTCTAGGGCTTCTTGTTCTTCGGCCCGGGTAGCGGGTCGGGACAGGGCCAGTAGGAAGGCTCGTTCGACTTGGTTTTGCGGCCGGGCTCCCGCTTCGTGTCGCACCCGACGGGCGAAGGCGGATGAGCGTTCCAGCGTGAAGCGGCTGTTCCAAAGATTCAGGGCTTGGATGGGGGTCGTTGACTCGCGCCGCCGTGACGTGCTCTGTCCGGCATCGGGGCAATCGAAGGCTCCGAACACCGCTTCGGGCTCCCGCCGCACTTTATGGGCGTAAATCATGCGTCTTAGGCCGTTGGCCGGAAAGGACTCCACCGGTTTGAATCCGCTGAGCCCCCCGCGTTGATC
The DNA here is from genome assembly GCA_026397755.1 of Verrucomicrobiota bacterium. Taxonomy (GTDB): domain Bacteria; phylum Verrucomicrobiota; class Verrucomicrobiia; order Limisphaerales; family UBA9464; genus SXXZ01. The sequence goes on along the minus strand of JAPLUF010000298.1, from coordinate 687 downwards.
GAAGAGGTCGAAACCCCGGCCACTGCGTTGTCGATTGAGTTCTCCGGCCACCGCGAGCATAGCGTCGCGAATGGGTTCAGAGCACAGACGTCGTGGTGGGTAGCGCCAGAGAAGCCGTGCGTCGGCGTCCAGTGCCGCAGCCGCTTTCCGATGGCTTGAGGACTGTCGGTAGGTAGACGACAGCACGATCAACCGGTGCAGGTGCTTGGTGGATCCACCGTTGGCGATGAACTCGCGAGCCAGCCTATCCAAGAGGCCGGGATGGGACGGGCGGCTGCCCGTGCGGCCGAAGTCGCTGGGTGTGTCGACCAGACCGGTTCCAAAATGTCCCTGCCAAATCCGGTTGACCATGACCCGAGCGATCAATGCCTGATCGGGTTGGGTTAGCCATTGGGCCAGAGCTTGTCGCCGCTCGGGCTCCGGTGCGTCGGCTGGCAGGCGCACGGTTCCCAAGACCTCTGGCACCGACGGCGCCACCTCGGGTCCGGGCTGTTCTGGATCCCCTCGGTGCAGCAGGTGGATGCGGTCGGGTTTGCGGAAGATTCCGGCAAAGGCTTGTTGCGAGGCCACTGCACCGGCGATGGCGCGTTCGAGGCGGAGGCGTTCGTCCAGCAGAGTCTGGGTTTGTTGGCGGGACCGAGGATCCAATTCAGCCAGAGCGGCGGCCGGCAACTCCCACTCATCGGC
>JAPLUF010000146.1 GCA_026397755.1 Verrucomicrobiota bacterium | reverse complement strand
TGGTGTAAATCTTAGAGGCCTCGGCGTCACCACGCACGATGGTCTTGGAGGCGAAGAATTCAGCCTTGGAGTCCATCCGCAGGTCCCCCTTGGCGTGGCCTTCTTTGTGACAGGTGACGCAGTGGACCTCAAAGATGGGTTTGACCTCTTTAACGAAGTCCACTTTCTGTTTTTGTGAGAGACGGATGGCTTCGGGCCACGCGGCACCATCCTGGATCCACGTCTTCAGGGTCTCTTGCTGCTGGGCACTGAGCCGTTCGCCCTTGGGTGGCATCAGATCATCATGACCGTCGGGCAGAGTGGTCGTCGTGTAGATCTTGCTCTTGGCTGGGTCGCCTGGAACCAACGCGGTCCCATGCTCACCGCCTTTGATGGTGTCGGCACGGGTCACCATGACCAAGTCCGCCTTGGGCTTTTCGGTGCCGTGGCACTTGAGGCAGTTCACCTCGAGGATGGGGCGGACCTGTTTCTTGAAGTCCACCGGGTCCGCCGCGTTGAGGATTAGTCCCGCGGTGAGGGTGGTGGTGATGGCGACGAATCGGTTCATTGAGTTTTGTCGGACGAGAGGATACCGCCGGGCTGGTTGTCGGTGTCAAATGCAGTGACGCCCCGGAAGCACGAAAGCTTCAACGGGGATTGCAGGTTTGTTCCGCCGGGAAACCGCTGGAAGCGGACGGAGTAGAGACGTTCTCTATTGTCCCCCACCGATTTTTGGATCGAGCCAAGGGGTCGCTCCCCAGTACCAACGAGAACTCTTGAGCAGTTCGACGTGTCCCTCGCCAAAGGCGACCACGCTCTTGCCCGTATGACGCAGTTGGGGCCCGCCCCAGTTCGGGTCGTCTGAGGTGACGCAGCCGCCGCAAGGGGCGTCGTTGATGGGATCGTGCAGCACCCAGGCCCCTGCTTTTTCTGGGGATTTTTCAGTCACACACTTCAGCGGATCCTTTGCGTCTGAGCTCTTGGGCTTGCTGCCTCCGTCGGTGATGACCACGGTCGCCGAAGGGGAAGCCATGCCGGAATCTTTCGCCGGGGGGTAGTCCTTGACGTCCCAGACGTTCGGCCAATCGCACCCGCCGGCTTTGAAGTTCATCGAGTAATTGGAAATCATCTTGTCGGGTTGATCCGAGGCGTAGATGGCCCAGCTCTTCTTGAAACCCGGGGTCTTGGTCGGGCAGATGACGATGTTGGTCGTCTGCAAGTAGGGCTTGAGAAAGTTAAACCACAGACGGCGGTTCACGTTGTCACCTCGGACCCAGAAAGTAGGTGTGAAGTAGCCTTGGTTGTCCGAAGCGTAGAGGGCTTCCGAAAGCATCACTTGCCTGAGGTTGCTCAAACAGTTGGATGATTTGGCCTTCTCCTTGGCTCGGGCCAAGGCCGGCAGAAGCATCCCGGCGAGAATGGCGATGATGGCAATGACCACGAGCAATTCGATCAGGGTGAAACCTGTCTGACGCCTGCGGGGATTCATGGAATGAGTGTTTAATTGGAAAACCCTCGTTTGTCGTTATCGAAGATGAGGGTTTGAGATTTTTTACGCTCGGACTTGATTCCCGGGTCACGAAACCGCATTCCCGCCGGAGGTGATCACTTTTTTGAGAGGTAAGTTGGTCGAGGCCCTGCCGACCCAGGTGGTGATAGAAGTTCAGGGCGTGGGATACGAGGTTCTGGTTCCACTCTCCTCCTACGATCGTCTTCCAGCCCCGGGGACCGAAGTGCTTCTCTTGACCCATCTGGCCATTCGGGAAGACGCGCACCTATTGTACGGATTCCTGACGGCAGCCGAGCGGGATTTGTTTCGACTACTCATCCACACGGTCAGTGGCATTGGCCCGAAGATCGCCTTGGGCGTCCTGAGTGGGATGAGCATCACCTCCTTCCGCAGTGCCGTGGCCGCGGGCGATGTTAAGGCTCTCTCGTCGGTCCAGGGGGTTGGACGCAAGACCGCCGAGCGAATCGTGGTGGAACTCCGCGACAAGTTGGGCGGTTTTGGTTCGGTCGGATCAGTTACCTCGCCGCTGTCTGGAGTTTCCGCGGCTGCGGTTTCCCGCGAAGACACTCGGGGAGTCGACGCCGTGGCCGCTCTCATGGCGCTGGGAGTCAAACCGCTCGAGGCGCATGATTCAGTTCGAGCCGCCCTGGCCATACTGGGGGCAGAGGCCACGGTCGAGCAGTTGATTCGGGCCAGCCTGCGTCGCAATGCCTGAATCGATGAAGCCCACTTCCCACTCCAAACGGCCCGTTTCAGGGCTGGTGGTTCCAGAGGCTGCTCGCTGGCACGGCCGTCTGGCTGCTTGGATGATCGCGACGCTAGCACGATTGCTGGCATCAAGTTTGCGGTGGCATTGGACCGACCATTCATTCTTCAACGATACGAGCACCGAGCAGAGGGCCATTTTCGCGATCTGGCACAATCGACTGGCCTTGTCTTTGATCCTCTACCATCGCCATGTGGCCCGCTGCGGTCGGCGTCGGCGTCTGGCGGCGTTGGTTAGCGCGAGCCGGGACGGAGGATTGCTGGCCCGGGTGCTTGAGCTCTTCGATGTCGTCGGAATCCGCGGATCTTCCAGCCGCCGGGGTGCGCCGGCGTTGCGCGAATTGGTCTCTGCGGCCTCCGACGGGTGCGATCTGGCCGTGACTCCCGATGGGCCCCGAGGCCCCCGCTATGAGCCTCATCCTGGGGTGATCTCCTTGGCTCAGATCACCCAACTCCCCATCGTTCCGGTCTCCTTCCGATTAGGCTGGAAGTGGACCCTTCGCAGCTGGGACCGCTTCCAAATTCCCATCCCGTTCAGTCGGTGTGAGGTGGTCTTTGGGGAACCAATATGGGTGCCTCGGTCCACGGATGAAGCCGGACGCGAACTCAGCCGAATTCTCCTGCGGGAACGACTTGTGGCCCTCACCCGAGATTGACCTCGAGACGGACACTGTCGAAGAGCTTGACTCTCGCTTCTATCACTTGCGTTTGAGTTGTTTCTTGGTGGCAGCCTGAAGAGTGTCCACCTCATCCCGGACCTCGGAGCGATTCTTGGAATCCATCCGGTCGATGAAGAGGACTCCATTGAGGTGATCCACCTCATGCTGAATGGCCCGCGCCAAAAGTCCTCCCGCCTTGAACTCGAAGCTCTCGTTGCGGTCGTTCATACCCCGGACCTCCACCTCGGCCGTTCGGCAGACGTCTCCATAGATTTCAGGGAAACTGAGGCAGCCTTCTGGTCCGGCCACCACTTCCCCGACAGGGCGGATCGTCGGGTTAATGAGCACCAAGGGCATGAACGCATCGACATCGGCCGGTTGCCCGGAGATCCACAATTGGCTGGCACGGTCCTTGACGCCCCGGACATCAATGATCGCTAACTGCAGCGCCAGACCGACTTGTTGGGCCGCCAGACCGATTCCGTTGGACTGGTACATGGCGTCGAACATGCCGGCGATGGTGCCGCGCACGGTGTCATCCACGGATTCAATGCGCACTCCGCGCTGTCGGAGGATGGGGTCTCCATAGTGGACCACAGTGAACTTCATAGGAGGAGGCTGGCTCAAAAGCCAGTTCCTGCCTAGTCCATGGACGCTCGGTTTGTCGGATGCTGGGTCGGATCGCACGGATCGCAGGAGGGTGAACCGGACGGGTTCATGCACCTCGACACCGCACCCGAGCCCTGGTTGAAGGGGGATTGGCCGGCTTTGGTGAGGCGAGAGACTTTCTGTAAAAACTCGCAGGTGCTTGACTCAAACCGTCCACTGGCTAATGTGCGCGGCTCCGCGGGCCAGCACGTCAGCGGATCTACAGCGATGAAACGTCAGTACCAACCGTCGAAAATCCGCCGTCAGCGTCAACACGGTTTCCGTGCCCGCGCGGCAACCAGAAGTGGCCGCGCCATCCTCAACAACCGTCGTCGCGTTGGCCGTCGGCGCCTGACTCCGGTGTGAGTTGCTCTGGTAGTTGCTCGGATTGGTCGGGCCAATCGGGGCATAGTTTGCCTCGATCCCGGCCTCAATCCCTGCCGCAATGAACTCACCGCTGCGGCTCCAATTCTCCAGTCGGCGCCGGATTAGCCGGTCCTCCGACTTTACTCGGCTTAAAGAAGAGGGGCGTCGCGAGATTTGCGGTACCCTCATCTTGAATTGGCTCCCCTCGAAGGAATTGCGTTTGGGGGTTGTCACCAGTCGAAAGGTGGGTTCTGCGGTCATTCGGTCTCGGGCTCGTCGATTCCTGCGTGAGGTCTTCCGTCAGCACCAGCATGAGGTGACCGAACCGGTCTCTATGGTGCTTGTCGCCCGGAGGTCGATCGCCGAAATGAACTTGGAGACTGTCCGCCGAGATTATCTGCGGGCATTGTCTCGGGCTAAACTCCGGAAGACGCTTCCTTCCGCCTCATGAATCTTGTCCGACAGGTCCTGTTGCTTCTCATCCAAATCTATCGTTGGGTGGGTTCTCCGATGAAGCGGTTCCTGCTGGGCCCGGGTTCTGGATGCCGATTTACTCCCTCCTGCTCAGTCTATGCGATGGAGGCCATCGAGCGGTATGGCGTGGGCCGCGGGGTAGCATTGACCGCGGGACGCTTCTGCCGGTGCCATCCTTGGGGTAGCAGTGGTCATGATCCCGTGCCCGCACTTCCGACACACAGCCTGTCTCCGAGATCACTCAAATTTCCCAACTAGACCATGGATCGAAAAGGTATCGCGTTTCTTGCAGTCTGCCTCGCCGGAATGGTGGGCCTGAAATATGTGGCTGATTTTATTTGGCCCACATCAACAGGCGCTCGCCCGGAGGCTTCAGTTGCCGCTTCTAGCAACGCTCCACTCTTAAAGGCCAACGCTCCGCTGGCCAGCACCGCGCAGAGGACTCCGGTTTTGCTCGCGGGCCCTGTGACCGTGCCGACCTTTCAGGCGGCCGAAGAATCTCTGGTTCTCGAAAACGACCTGCTACGTCTGACCTTCACCTCGCATGGTGGCGGCGCCCGATTGATCGAGCTCAAGAAATACCCCGCCTCGGTCGATTGCCGCGATACCACGCCCAACGGTGTCCCCTCAGCCTTGAATCGGTTCGCTCCGCTGCCAGCGCTGACGCTGGGAGTTGGTCCGCTGACCGGTGATGGTCTTTTTAACCTTCGCAAGACCGAGGCAGGAGTCCATGCCGAGAAGGCTCTCCTGAATGGCTTGGTGGTGTCCCAGGAATGGACTCTTTCCAACGGCTACTTTTTTGAAACCGTGGTCACGTTGGAAAACCGTGGTACCGACGTGGTATCGATCCCTCCGCACGACTATGTGGTGGGAGCGGCGACGCCCATGGATCGCCATGACATGGCGGAGGTGCAGGGAGCCTATTGGTTCAACGGTGAAAAGGCCGAGCAGATCAATAAGCCTTGGTTTTCCAACGCCACGCTGGGTTGCTCGACGATCAGCACGCCGCGGATCGAGTTTGCCGGCGGCAATAGCAACGTGGTCTGGGCTGCTGTCCACAATCAGTTCTTTGCGCTCATCGCCCAGCCGGATCAATCCCCAGCAGGTGTTCGAGTGGTCGACATCCCCCTGCCGGCGCCGTCTCCGTCGGAGTTGGCGGCGGATGGGCGGTTGAACCCACAGCCCCATGCCTATCACACCAGTCTGACCTATCCGGCCCAGACCTTGCAGCCCGGCGAGAAGGTGATCCGCAAGCACACGATCTACGCGGGCCCCAAGGAGTACAGCCAACTCAAGAGCAGCGAGAAGCAGATTGATCTGGTCATGGATTTTACCGGCATCACCGGCATCTGCGCCAAGGCGCTGTTGTTGCTCCTCAACGCGGTCCACTCGCTGATTCCGTCCTATGGAGCATCGATTGTCGTGCTGACCATCGCGATCAAGTTGGCCTTCTGGCCTCTGACCTCCGCCAGCACCCGCTCGATGAAGCGGATGTCGACCCTTCAACCGCAGCTGAACGCCATCCGCGAGAAGTACAAGAGCGATCCGACCAAGATGAACCAGAAGACCATGGAGTTCATGAAAGAGCACCGGATCAATCCCATGGCCGGTTGTCTTCCCCTAGTGCTGACATTCCCGGTGTTCATCGGGTTTTTCTTCATGCTCCGTACTGCGATCGAGCTGAGGGGTGAGAGTTTCCTCTGGTGTTGCGATCTCTCTCGTCCCGACAGCGTCTACGTGGTCCCCGGTTTGGGATTTATTCCGCTGCTGGGGATTCCCGGGATCGGATTACCGCTTAATATTATGCCCGTCCTGTATCTGGCCACAGCCTGGTGGCAGTCGACGCTGACACCGGTGTCGCCGCAGATGGATCCGGCTCAGCAGAAGATGCTCAAGTACATGCCTGTTTTCTTCGGTGTGCTCTTCTATAACTATTCGGCCGGCCTGACGCTGTACTGGACTACCCAGAATTTGATGACCATCCTGCAGACCAAGATCACCAAATCGAACGAAGGATCGGGGAAGGGAACCGGTACTGCCGTCATTGCGCCTGCCCAGCCCGGACGTCGAAAGGGATCTGTTTAATTTTCCATGAGTGCCAAAGACACCCTCTGCCAGATGCTCAAGACCCTTGGCTTCGAGGCCACGGTCACCGAGCAGAACTACGAGGACATGCTCCTGCTGGACATCCAGACCGATGAACCCAACCGGCTGATCGGCCGCCAAGGTCAGACGTTGGGCGAGATCCAATACCTGCTCAATCGCATCCTTCACAAGGGGGACGATTCGGTGCCCAGAGTGATGTTGGATGTCGGTGGTTACCGTCGTGAGGCTCGAGAGCAACTGGCCAAGCGGGCCGTTGAGTTGGCGGACAAGGTGCGCCGCTTCGGTGACATTATGGAGATGGAACCGATGAACGCCTACGATCGCCGCATTGTCCATCAGGCCCTAAAGACAGACCCGGACATCGAGACCCACAGCGTGGAGGTGGATGGGAGCGACAAGAAGGTGATCCTCCTGCGTCCCCGTCGCCAGGCCTCGTCCTCGACAGCAACTTAATGGTTGGAGATCTGTTTCCCACGGTGAGAAGGGTTCACCCCTCACCTTGACTCTGCCGCTTCCTACATCGATATCTGCCCAGCAAACTATGGTGTGCCAGTTCTGCAAGCTGAAGGAGGCGTCGGTCCATGTGACCGAAATTGCCGACAACAAGGTCAAGAAGGTCGATGCCTGCGCCGCTTGTGCGAAGGAGAAGAACTACAATGACCCGGCCGCATTCGCCATCGCTGATCACCTTCTTGGTTTGGGCGCCGCCCAGAAGATGGAGGAGGCTTCCGAGGCGGTGGGAGCCCTCTCGTGCAACCAGTGCGGGTACACCCAGGCCGACTTCAAGAAGAGCGGCCGTTTGGGTTGCGCTCATTGCTACGACATTTTTTCCGACGGCTTGGATTCGGTGCTCAAGACCATGCACAAGGATATCCGCCACCGTGGCAAGGTGCCGGCGGGGATGAAAAGTGCCTTCGAGGGTGCACACAGACTTCAGGGTCTCAATCGCGACCTTCAGGTAGCCATCGCGCAAGAAGACTTCGAATCGGCCGCCCGGTTGCGCGACGAAATCAAGGCCTTCAAGGCTTCTGAATAATTCCTCCGATATGAGCGTTATCGATTTTCTGGTCCCCGCCTCCGAGGCCTGCCTCCGCAGCGGCCCTAACGACAAAATCGTGCTCTCTAGCCGAGTTCGTCTGGCGCGAAATCTCCGAACCGTTCCTTTTCCGAGCCATTCCAAGAAGGCGGAGCGAATCAAGGCCTTTGAGACACTGATGCCGGCGGTCAAATCCTTGACCCTGCTGGGGCAGGAGATTTTTGCCGAATCGATGGACAAGTTGCCCGCCCTGGACAAACAGGTGCTGGTGGAACGGCACCTTATTAGTCGTGAACACGCGGCCAAGAATGCCGGCAGCGGCATTGTGCTGAACCGTGAAGAGAACGTCTGCGTGATGGTCAACGAAGAAGACCATTTACGGATTCAGGCACTGCGGCCCGGGCTCCAACTGCGGCAGGCCTGGACGGCCATTGATGCCGTCGATACGGCCCTGCAGGAGAAGGTCGAGTTCGCCTTCTCCGAGCGTTACGGGTTCCTGACAGCCTGCCCCACCAATCTGGGTACCGGCATTCGTGTAAGCGCGATGCTGCACCTTCCTGGTTTGGTCTTGGCCGAGCAAATCAACCAGATCATCCAAGCCGTGAACAAGTTGGGGTTGGCAGTGCGCGGCCTCTATGGCGAGGGCACCGAGGCGCTGGGCAATGTCTTTCAGGTCTCCAATCAGATGACCCTGGGGGAGCCGGAAAACGACATCGTTGAACGAATCAACAAGGTTCTGCTCCAAATCATTGAGCACGAAGAGAACGCACGCCTCTCCCAGA
>JAPLUF010000042.1 GCA_026397755.1 Verrucomicrobiota bacterium | reverse complement strand
GCCGCGCCAGGCATGGTGGCCTTGGGGCTCAAGTGGATGTGGAATCCGGAATCCCCCTTCTACATTCGTCCCCGCTTCGATGCGCAACTCTTCGAGTGGGGATGGCGCTTCTGGCGGGCCAGCACGGCCGAGCGGGTCCAGAAGGCCGCGCCGCTGCTGCGGGACATCAGCCTGGCCAGCCGGGCGGCGTTCGAAGAACTGGCGGCCCTGCCCCAACTCGACTTCGGCCTCGTGAAAAAAGGTCTGCTCATGCTGTGCCGCAGCCAGCACGCCCTCGACGAGGAAGCCCATACGGCGGCCCAAGCACGCGCTTTGGGCATCCCGGCCGATGTGCTCGATGCCCGGCAAACCGCAGCTCTGGACCCGGCCATTACGATGTCCGTCGCCGGATCGGTTCATTTTCCCCAGGACTGTCACCTGAGCCCCGACCGCTTCATGGCCGGCTTGCAACACGAACTCGAACGCCTCGGGGGCCAGTTCCGTTGGAAGGCCGAAGTGCGCGGCTGGCAAACCGAACACGGTCGGGTTCGGGCGGCCTGGGTCGACGGAGAAGCCCTAGAGGCCGATGAGTTTGTGCTGTGCGGTGGGTCGTGGTCGCCTCAAACAACTGCCCAACTCGGACTCAACTTGCCCATCCAGGCGGGCAAGGGCTACAGCCTAACCCTCCGAAACCCCCGGGAATTGCCGAGCCTTTGCTCCATTTTCACCGAAGCCCGGGTGGCCATCACCCCCATGTGCGACGCCCTCCGGTTCGGCGGAACTATGGAAATTGGAGGTCTCAATGACACCATCAACCCGGTCCGGGTCCGGGGCATTATTAAGTCGATCCCGAAGTATTTCCCGCGATTCGAGGAAAGCGATTTTGAGGGTATCGAACCATGGTTTGGCCTGCGCCCGGTGCCTCCGGATGGGCTCCCGTACATAGGTCGAACGAAACGACTCGCCAATCTCTCCCTGGCCACCGGTCACGGCATGATGGGTATTAGCTTGGCTCCCATCACGGGCCAACTCATCGCCGACACGCTCACTGGGGCCCGGCCTCGCTTCGACCTATCGCTCCTCTCACCCGATCGGCATTCCTATTGAAAACTCCTGATCGACCGAATGGATCCGTTCGACCGAATGGATCCGTCTAAAAACGGACGGGGGCCGGCTTTTTGAGCCGACCCCCAAGTGACGGAAGCAATTACGCCCTCACTCCAGGCGCTATAACCACGACGAGGCAAACACCCAACCCCTACCCGCGCCCCGCCGTCAGCACGCTCCCTTTGCCAACCCTTAGCGGATAGTTACCAACCACCTACTCCGACGCAGGAACTGGCCAATTGCTCAAAGTTTTCCAAAACTTTTTTAGAGTGAGCCCATTTCACCGAACAGCCGGCTCAGAGATCCTCAACATAACCTCATTCCGCCGGAGAACCGAGGGGGTCCAAGGCGGGTCGAAATATCCATACACCGGCATAGCATCGACGACCGAAAGTCCCCGAACCGCCAGCCAGGCCTGCAATTCGCCCAGAACTGCCACCTCCCGCTCGGATGAGCGGCTTCCGCGGAACCGATAAATAGCAAACCGGCCGGCCGAAACCTCCCGTCGGCGCAAGGCCCCATCACTCGGCACAGGCACGGAGGTCGCCGCCATCTCTTTGGGCATAACGAAGGCCATCACCCGTTGAGACGCCGGGGCGGCGGTCGGAGACCCCTCCATGTAGACCGGTGTGGTCATGGCGATTTTTTGCTGGGACTGATTACGCCCGGTGATGAATCCGAACAATCGACCGAAACTCCCGTCTGAATTGCCATTTCCCGACCCCATGGTGGTCTCCACCCATTGCATCGTAGGGTATTCCCGAATCTGGAACGCCCCATCGGACTCCAAAACCCGATACGGAGCGGTTTCATATCCGGCCCGGATCACCTGACAACCCCCGGCCGCCACCACGATCACCGCCAACAGTGCCGCCGAAGAAAGAGCAATCCACTGGGTCTTCATTTCGATTACTTTCGATCGGGATCGGTCAAACGCAACTGCAACCCGGTCCGTTGCAACCCCTCCCTCCCGGCCGTGGGCAGGCTTATTTCAGGCTAATACCGCTCGAATCACCTCTCCGTGGACATCGGTCAAACGCCGGTTAGCCCCCTGGTGAAGGACATTCAGTCGCTCGTGGTTCAAACCCAACAAGTGCAACGCCGTGGCGTGGAAATCATAGGTGGTGGTAATGTCACGGGCCGCCTTCCAAGACCACTCATCGCTTTGGCCATACGACACTCCGGGGCGCACCCCCGCCCCAGCCATCCAACCGACGAAGGTCCCACCATTGTGATCCCGACCTTCACTGCTCTGAGCAAAAGGCATCCGTCCAAATTCCGTGTTCCAGAGGACCAAGGTGTCTTCGAGCAACCCGCAAGACCTAAGGTCCTGAAGAAGTCCGGCAATCGGAAGATCCGTCGACGCGCACATGGGCGGGAGTTCCTTAGCCATATTGGCATGGTTGTCCCAATTGCCCGTGGGCCCACCGGTACCACTCCAAACTTGAACGAAGCGGACCCCGCGCTCCACCAACCGACGGGCCATCAGGCAACGGCGACCAAACTCCTCAGATTCAGGGCGATCCATGCCATAAAGCCGGCGAGTGGCCGGACTTTCCACGCTCAAATCAAAGGCCTCCGGCGCACTCAATTGCATGCGGGCAGCCAACTCGTAGGCTTGGATTCGGGCTTCTAAACGCGGATCTGAATCGTTGGACTCGAGGTGCCGGCGATTCCACTGTTGGAGCAAGGTCAACCCTTCGCGACTGGCCTCAGGCGTGACGCTCAGGGCGGAGGCGGGCGGCCTCAGATAAGCCATCGGGGACGGGTTGCCCGCATGAATGAGGGTTCCCTGATGCGCTACGGGTAGAAATCCCGCCGAGAAATTGCCCCGCTGATTGTACGGGAGCCCTTTGGTGTCTGGCAGCACCACGAAGCCCGGAAGGTTGTCGGCCTCGCTGCCCAGGGCATAGCCGACCCAGGCCCCGAAGGCGGGGAATCCGGGCAACAAAGACCCGGTGTTCATGAGGTAACTGGCCGGCCCGTGGACATTGGTCCGAGACTGCATGGCCATCAGGAAGGCTATGTCATCCACGCATCGGGCCAGGTTCGGCATCAGGTCGCTGACCCAGCGCCCACTCTGGCCATGCTGTCGCAGAGGGACCGGCGGCTTGAGCACCTTACCCGGTTCGCTTGTCGGAGCCTCGATCCGCACACTGGAACCAGGATCGAAGGGTTGACCGGCCCGACGGAACAACTCCGGTTTGTGATCGAAGAGGTCCATCTGGCTGGCCCCGCCATTCATGAACAATTGGATCACTCGCTTGGCTCGGGGCCGGTGGTGCGGACGGTGCCCCACGGCTTGGGGATCCAGGCGGGAAGCGTTGTCGCTGGCCAAGAGTTGGCCCAAAGCAACACTTCCAAAACCAGCCCCCAACCGCCCAACAAAGTCGCGCCGGGAAAACCCGGGACCCAGATTCAATCCAGTGGTGTTCATGGCAGGAACAAAAACTCGTTGCTGTTAAAAAGCAGCCGGCAGGCGTTGGCCAAACCGTGCTGTTGCGCGTAGCGAGCCAGCGACTCCCTTTCAGAGGGCGTGGGTGGGCGACCCCAAACCCAGGCAACGGCCTCCTCCCAAGGAATCTCGCCTCCGCCCCCGATTTCTTTGCCACGGGCCTCCAGAGCCCGGGCCCAGTGCTCCGCCTGACGAATGGAAAAGTCGTGATTCCACAAGGCCAGCGCCTGCTGAAGGGTCACCGAGTTGTCCCGAGCGGGCACCAGTTGATCACCCGCCGGACAGTCCAGAGCTTCCATCCAGGGATCGGGCAGCGTCCGGAACAAAAAGCGGTGCACGCTCCGTCGCCGACCCTCAGGCGCATCCGAATCGAATCGCGTGTAGTCCACCCGGGGTGTCACATGAATACCCGGCTTCAAGTCGAATTGACGGTCACCCGGCCCGCCCATCCTCAAGTCGAGTCGCCCACTGATGAGTAGCATGCCGTCCCGCACGCATTCGGCATCCAACCGAGTCCGATTCATCCGGCTGAGCCACTGATTCTCCCCATCCGTGGCCACTGCGCCCTTCTGACTGCTCTGGCGGTAGGTTGCGCTGGTCAAGAGCAAGCGGTGCAACGCTTTGAAGGAACCGTGGGCCTCATCTCGAAACCATACGGCCAACCAGTCGAGCAACTCGGGGTGGGACGGCGCGGCGCCCATGCGACCAAAGTCGTTGGGAGTATTCACCAAACCGCGTCCGAAATGGTGGAGCCAGACCCGATTGACGATGGAGCGCCAGGTCAACGGATTGTCTCGATGGGACAGCCAACGGGCCAGCGCCGCACGCCGATCCCCTTCCTCGGAACCCTCTGACACCGCAAACCGGGAGGGCAGGCCTGCGATGCACGACAAGGTCCCCGGACCCACCTCTTCGCGGGGTTGGGTAATTTCGCCCCGGTTCAAGCGGTGGATCGTCCGAGGCCGCAAGGACGGTTTGAGTCCCCCGTCGGGTTCAAAATTACTTGCGGCGGCGTAGACCTTCGACGGCTCGGGCAACGTAGCCAATTGCTCCCGAAGACGCTCTCGTAAAACGAAGGTCGCCACCAAGCGCTGTTGATCCCGGGTCCACTCCTTGGGCGAATGCTCGAGGATCGAGTCGATCTGGGCCGGCACCACTCGACTGGCCTGACCTGACGCGTCGGTCACCGAGACACGGAATCGGCCGATCACATGAGACTCTCCATGAGCCTGGCGCAAGATCAGACTCAGTTGGTCTCCAGGACGGGACTGAAGCGGTTCGGCCAACTCAAAGACTGCGCGGTGCGACTGCCCCTCCTTGGGATGAATACCCCAGGCCGTCTTTTCCTGGCCGTCGATGGCATGAGCCGCCGTCCATCCATCTTGGTCAAAACTGGACGTGGCTCGCGCCCAACGGAGCCGCCGGGGTTCCGTGGCTCCCACAGAAAAAACCCACAATTCAATTTCGCTCAGGTGAAGATTCCCATTTTGCTCATTCCGACCCGGACCTCGATGGGGCAACGAATCGTCCGGCAAAAGTTCCAACTGAATAGCACTCACCGGACGCCCGCCGGCAGACCGCGTCAGCGTGTAAACGTCTCGTTCGGGCCGAGTTCCGCTGACCCGATACGAGCCGTCGGATTGCCGTTGGAGCGTGGCCTTGCCTGCCGAAACAAACGTCTGAGCCTCCCAGGTTGCCCAGACCGCAGGTCGCACACGGCGCTGGTCCGACCACTGCCGAACCTCGTCGCGAACCTGGGGTGATTCCAGCAAGTCCGCGTCACCCCGCTCCAACTGACGTTGCTGGTGCATCCAACGCTGCCGCCGGACGTGCACCGACGGGTCCCGATCAAAGACCCGATTCGCGCGTTCGACGCCAGAGAACACCGCCTGCAGGGCGTAATAATCCGACTGCGGAATGGGATCAAACTTGTGGTCGTGGCATCGGGCGCAATGAACCGTGGTACTATTAAACACCGAGAGGACCGTACTGATCATGTCATCGCGATCCACATACCGACCTAATTGGCGATCGAGCGTGTCCTCACGAATGTCGCGCAGGGAACTCTCGTCCCAAGGGCCCGCGGCGATCATGCCTAGTGCGACGGTGGCCTCGGGGCGATCGGGATACAGCACATCTCCAGCGACCTGCTCCTCGACGAAGCGTCCATAAGGCCGGTCGGAATTAAATGCCTCGACCAAATAATCCCGGTACGGCCAAGCCTGTTCGCGAATGCGGTCCTGATCGTGGCCGTGGGTCTCAGCAAAGTGGACCACGTCCATCCAGTGACGAGCCCAGCGTTCCCCGTAGCGGGGCGAGGCCAGCAATCGGTCGATCTCCCGCTCATAGGCCTGCGGCGAGGTGTCCGCCAAGAATCGCTGATAGTCGTTGGGCGACGGGGGCAGACCAATCAAGTCCCAATAAATCCGCCGCAAAAGGGTCGACCGATCGGCTTCCGGGGAGGACTTCAGTCCGCGAGCCTTCCATTGCGCCCGAATAAACGTATCCACCGGCTGAAAAACCTCGGAGTCGGCCTCGGGAACCCGGGGCGAACGCAGTGGCGCATATGCCCAATGCGGTTCGACGGCCCAAACGGCCATCCTCGTCCAAATCAGGAGGATCCACAGGTATCTCATGGGGTACGGTCGAGCATGCCCATCCAGGATCCGATGACCAGCGAGGATCCATTCCTGCCGAAAAAACCTGACTGAAAACAACCCAACCTACCCCCACGGATTGCAAATTGGAGTCCCCTCAGAGGGAGAGAAGAGCGTGGGTAATTCGGCCCGTTCGCTCCCCTCACTCGGAGTTCCACCGTTGACCCCTGCGTGGGCTTACTTAGCCTCACCCCCCGTGAGCCGATTTTCCATGCGTCTGTTGCTGGTGATGACTTGTCTATGGATCGGGGTAATGAATTGCCCCGCGCCCTTGATCTATCGACCCGGTGAGGGCTGGACCTACGAAGCCGTGGGCGCCGGGGCGGCCTGGCAACGCAAACGGGCCAAAGACCAATTGGTGGTGGCTCAAGAGGCCTTTGACGCCGGACAGTACCGACTCGCCCTCAAGGCCGCCAAGCACACCACCAAGACTTGGCCGCTGTCTGATTCTTCCGGCCGCGCCCAGTACTTGATCGGCCGCTGCTACGAAGCTCGAAAGATGGATGAGCGAGCCTTCAAGGAGTACCAGAAGGCACTGACCAAATATCCCAAGTTGGACAACTACTCAGAGATCCAACAACGCCAATTCGAGATCGCCAATCGCTACCTGGGCGGACAGTGGTTCAAACTGTGGGGCTACATCCCCTTCTTTCCGTCGATGGACCGCACCGCCAAGCTGTTCGATCAGGTTAACAAGAATGGCCCCTACAGCGAAATCGGACCCAAGGCGTTGATGAACATCGGTGCCGCCCGGGAAAAGCAGAAGGACTTCCGCCTGGCGGTGCGCGCCTACGAGCGGGCCGCCGACAAATACTACGATCGCCCCAAAGTGGGTGCCGACGCCATGTATGCCGCGGGCATCGCCTGGAACCGCCTGGCCCGGCGCGCTGAGTACGATCAATCCATCGCAGGCAACGCCATCAACTTCCTCAATGACTTCAAGGCGCTCTATCCCGACGACCAGCGCTCCGAGGAAGCTACGAAGATCGTCTCTTCACTGAAGACCGAACAGGCCCGGGGCGCTCTGAAGACCGCCGAGTTCTACGAGAAGTACAAGCGCTATCAGGGTGCACTGGTCTATTACAACGAAACACTCTTGATGGACCCGAACTCCACGTTTGCAGCCCAGGCCCGCGAACGAATCGAATTCCTCAAGCCCAAGGCCCAGAAACAAGTGCGGCGGTGGTCCGAAGTCGATGCCCGCCAATTGCAGCGTGAGCGCGTCAATGCGACCAACGCACCCGCCGCCAAGACCCCAAAACAATCCCAATGAGCACCGCTGCCAACCCCACCCGCTGGTCGACTGTGGCCTCCTTGCTCGCCGTGACCTTGGGGCTCGTGGTCGGCTGTGGTGGTTACTCGCTGGGGCCCAGCAATGGACAATCGGCCGGCGTTCGAGCCATTCGCGTCGGCCACGTCGCCAACGGGACCGACGAGCCCCGCCTGGCCGACGCAGTCAGCCACGCCCTCCGCGCACAAGTCCATGTCGATGGCACGTTTCGCTTAGCCACCCAGGACGACGGCGACATCGTCATCACCACCGCACTTCAAAAATTCCAGCGCAATCCCCTGACCTTCCAGCCCAGGGACATCATCGCCACCCGCGACTATGACGTCATCCTCACGGCCCACGTCAAAGCGATCGAGGTGGGTAGCGGCAAGGTGTTGCTCGATCAGGAAGTCATCGGACGGACGACCATCCGCAATACGGCGGACTTGGGTTCCGCCGAGCGTCAGGCCGCCCCGCTGCTAGCCGAAAACCTCGCACGCAACATCATCAGCCGCCTCTCCGAAGGTTCCTGGTGATTCCTGCTCCCCTAATGGCCACCACTCCATTCCGTCGGCGGACTCTCGCCCTAATAGGCGCCGCTCTCGGGGCCGCCATCCTCCTCGGCTCACCGACACACGCCGCTGAGACTCAGACCCACGACTGGCCGGGTTGGCGAGGTCGGAATCGTGACGGTCATGCCGCCGATCCCTTGCCTGCGCGTGTTGATTCCGCCCCCAAGCCGCTTTGGCGCAAACCCATTGGTCATGGTTATTCCGGGGTCGTCGTGTCGGGCCAGCACCTAGTCTTTCTGGATGATTCCAGCGGTCAGGAAACCGCCCATTGCCTGGATGCCACGACCGGTCGGGAATTGTGGTCTCAGCCCTTCGCCGAGCAGTACTCCGATGAATTTGAACCAGGCCCTCGATGCACGCCGCTGATCGATGGTCACCGAATTTACGTTCAAAGCTGCTTCGGTGAGTTCGCCTGTCTTTCTCTCGACGACGGCAAGAAGCAGTGGGGCTTCCATTTTCGCGACTACGGAATGTTCTGGGTGAAGGACCGCTCGGGTGGCTCAGGAGCCGCAAACCGACGGGGCAATTCCGGATCGGCAGCCATCTCGGGCGATCGAATCTTCATCCAGATTGGCTCAACCAATGGGGCGAGCATCGCCGCCTTCGACAAACTGCAGGGCCGACTCCTCTGGAAATCTCAGAACGACCTGACCAGCTACGCCTCCCTGATAACCGGAACCTTGGGCAATCACCACCAGGTGATCGGCGTGACCTGCGAGGGATTGTTGGGATTAGAAGCCGCCTCCGGAGAATCCTTGTGGCGCGTCCCCTTCAAGACCGGAGCCAACCGCAATGTGCTCACCCCGGTGCTCGACGGCGACGGCCTCGTGTTTGCCAGCTACACCACCGGACTGCGACGGGTTGTTATCGAGACTGATGGATTGAAAGTCCGGGCCAGGCAGTCCTGGCTCAATGCGGACCTCAAAATCAACTTGTCCACGCCCGTTCTCGTGGGACGACACCTTTACGGTCATGGCCCCGACAAAGATTTCGTCTGCGTCGATGCCTCCACCGGAGCAATTCAGTGGCGACACACTGGCTTCAACCAATACGCCTCGACCTTGGCTTCGGGTTCCCGACTGCTGGTGCTCAACGATACCGGCGAAGTCATTCTGCTCGAGGCCAGCCCCACTCGGTATACAGAACTCGGCCGCTTTCAGGCCTGCGGCAAGACCTTTAGCCATCCGGCCTACGCCCACGGCGTCCTCTACACCCGGGACAGTCGCGAACTGGTCGCCTGGCCACTCCAGCCCTCGGCGCGCTGAGTCCAGCCCCTCAAGAGTTTCCTTCCATTGAAACCGATCCTCCTCGAACTCGGCAGCTTCCGGCTTCACTCCTTTGGCCTACTGGTGGCCATTGGTTTCCTTGCCGGCTCCTGGATTGCCAGTCGTCGGGGACGAGCCATGGGCCTAGATCCTCAGGCCATCCAAGACATTGTGTTCCCCTGGCTGCTGGTGGGCGGCCTGATCGGTGCACGCATCCTCTACGTCCTCAGCTATTGGCAACGGGATTTTGCCGGTCAACCCCTCGTTGAGGTACTGGCCATTTGGAAAGGGGGGCTTGTATTCTACGGAGGCCTGATCGGAGCCACGATCGCCGGCACTATCGGAATTCGCCGCAAGGGGCTACCGCTTTGGGCCACGGCGGACTGCCTGGCCATAGGTCTCGCCCTGGGACACTTTTTCGGACGCTTGGCCTGCCTGCTCAACGGCTGCTGCTTTGGGCGGGCGTGTGTCCTGCCATGGGGCATTCGCTTCCCGGCCGATCACGCCACCGGTGGCGTCTGGGTGCACCCCTCTCAACTGTACGAGGCCGCTCTCAACCTCCTGCTGTGCGGAGGTCTCATCGTTTGGCAATCCCGACGCCCGCATGGCCCTGGGCAACTCTTTGCCCTCTACCTAATGGCCTATTCGGGAATTCGGTCTTTCACCGAATATTTTCGCGGAGATTACGGCGTCCAGAGCGCTCCCACGGCCGGCGTGTTTACCCCGGGCCAATCCACCAGCGTGTTAATTTTTGCTGCCGGACTTGCCGTGTGGTTGCTGCGACGACCCCGCTCCGGTTCCACCGGTCCACACGTCGACTAACCGACGGACAAGCCGTTCATGACAGCCGGTTCAGTGCACTAATCACCGCCTGAATCGAAGCCAGTTCGATGTTCGTGTTCACGCCCGCTCCCCAGCGGGTCATGCCTTCGGCGGAGCGGATCTGGATGTAGGCGATGGCGCTGGCCGCCTCCCCCTCCGAGAGCGAATGCTGCTTGAACTGGGTGACCTCGAACCGGGGAACGCCCGCCTCGGCCAAGGCATGGACAAAGGCGGCAATCGGGCCATTGCCACGACCGCGCATCGACGCTTCCTGCCCCCCGTGCTTCATTGATGCCCGGCATTCAAAGAGACCATCCACGCCATCGGCATGGAAGTGAATGAGCGACCAAGGCTCGGTCCGCTGGACGTACTCCACCCAGAACATGGCTTTTAGTTCCTCGCCGCGAACCTCCCGGCCCAACGCATCCACCTGATCGTTGGCAATGGGACCAAACTCCCGCTGCATGTCCTTGGGCAATTCGATGCCGAACTCCGTCTCGAGCAAGTAGGCCACGCCGCCCTTGCCCGACTGACTATTAACCCGGATCACCTCGCGGTACTCGCGACCAATGTCTGCAGGATCCAGCGTGAGGTAAGGCACATCCCACTGACTGCGCGTGCCGGTCTCCCATTCGGCCAAGCCTTTCTTAATGGCATCCTGGTGGGATCCGCTGAACGCCGTGAAAACCAACTCGCCGGCATAAGGCTGCCGCGGCGGCACCGTCAAGCCTGTGCAGCGCTCATAAACCTCGCGGATCTGCCCCAAATTGGAGAGGTCGAGATTCGGATGAATTCCGAGCATGTAAAGATTCAGGGCTACCGCGACCACATCCAGATTGCCTGTGCGCTCGCCGTTGCCGAAGAGAGTTCCCTCCACGCGGTCCGCGCCAGCCAAGAGCCCCAGTTCGGTGGCGGCCACGCCCGTGGAGCGATCGTTGTGGGTGTGCAGGCTGACAATGAGGCTGTCCCGGTCGCGGATGTGGCGGCACATCCATTCAATCTGATCGGCGTACACATTCGGAGTCGCTACCTCCACCGTGCACGGCAAGTTCAGGATCATCTTCCGCTCCGGAGTCGGCTGCCACACGGCCATCACCGCTTCGGAGATCTCCAACGCGAACTCGAGTTCGGTGGCGCTGAAGCTTTCCGGAGAATACTGCAACCGGACATCCGTGCCCTTCAACCGGTGCAGGCGCTCTTGGACCCAACGCGCTCCCTGAACCGCGATGGATCTGCGGGCGCGGCAGCAGGCACAGTCGCGCAGCGCGTCCAGCCGAACGCAAACAGGCGGAAACCGTTCGCGTCCACGAACGGCGCCCGCTCGTCGTCCAGCGGAAGTTCTTCAAACGCAAAATTCGCCTGGCCCGGATGGCGGCTGCGTATGAGCTCGCGCGCCATCTCCAAAATAGTGAGCG
>JAPLUF010000346.1 GCA_026397755.1 Verrucomicrobiota bacterium | reverse complement strand
GCGGCCGCCACCTGCCGGTCGGAATCTGATTGGCTGGTCGGCATCAATGGCACCCGGGTCATGACGGCCTTCAACTCCAAGGGAGGCGGTTTCAACAAGACCACCGTTGGCCGAGTGCAGACCCCCACGTTGGCTATCCTTGTGGAACGGGAGGAGAAGATCCGTAAGTTCGTCTCCCGCAATTACTGGGAATTGCACGCCACCTTCGGCTGCGAGGCAGGTCAGTATGTCGGTCGCTGGTTCGACGAGCGCTTCAGCAAGCCGGCCGGTAAGGATGCCGACGAAGCCCTCCGCGCCGACCGTATTTGGGATGCCGCCAAGGCGTCCACCATTCGGGAACGCTGCCTCGGCAAACCGGGCATAGTGACCGAAGAGAGCAAGCCCAGCAACCAGCTCTCCCCCACGTTGTTCGACCTCACGACCCTCCAGCGCGAGGCGAACCGGCGCTACGGATTCTCGGCCACACGGACCCTACAAATCGCCCAGGCGCTGTATGAGCGTCACAAGGTCCTCACCTATCCGCGTACCGATTCACGCGCGCTGCCCGAAGATTACCTCGGGACTGCCCGGAGCGTGCTCGAGACGATGAACGGCGGCGGATACGGAAAATTTGCCGCCACCATTCTGGAACAAGGCTGGGTTCGACCCAACAAGCGCATCTTCAACAACGCCAAGGTCAGCGATCACTTCGCCATCATCCCCACCTCGGTGGAGCCCAAGAATCTGAGCGACGTGGAGTTGCGGATTTATGACATGGTGGCCAAGCGGTTCCTCGCCGTGTTCTACCCGGCCGCGGAATACCTCATCACCACCCGCATCACCCGGGTCGAGGGCGAACCTTTCAAGACCGACGGCAAAGTGTTGGTGAAGGCCGGTTGGCTCGAGATCTACGGCCGCGAGGCCCAAACCCAGAACGAGGGCGAAGAGGCCACCGCCAATCTGGTCCCGGTGAAGCCCGGCGAGCGGGTTCAAACTGAAGAGATCGACCTCAGGGTCAATCAAACCAAACCGGCCCCGCGCTACAACGAAGCCACGCTGCTCGGTGCGATGGAAGGTGCCGGCAAGCTGGTCGAAGACGATGAACTGCGCTCGGCCATGGCCGACCGAGGTTTGGGCACCCCGGCCACACGCGCCTCGGTCATCGAAGGCTTGGTCGATGAAGAATACCTCCACCGCAACGGCAACGAGCTTCAGCCCACGGGCAAGGCCTTCATGCTCATCGCGCTCCTGCGCGGTTTGGGCATCGAAGAACTGAGCAAGCCCGAGCTGACGGGCGAGTGGGAGCACAAGCTCAAGGAAATGGAGGCGGGCCGCTACACCCGGCCTCAGTTCATGCAGGACATCGCCGAGATGACCCGCCGCATCGTGGAGCGCACCAAGGCCTTTCAGGGTGACGAGGTGCCCGGCGACTTCGGCGACCTGCACACCCCCTGCCCCAAGTGCGGCGGCACGGTGAAAGAGAATTACCGGCGCTTCCAATGTTCCGGTTGCGACTTCAGCCTGCCGAAGTTCCTCGCCAGCCGCCTGATGGAAGGCAGCGAGATGGAGCAACTCGTCACTGCCGGAACCTTCGGCCCGCTCCAAGGATTCCGTTCCCGCCAAGGTTTCCCGTTCGCAGCCGTCCTCAAGCTCGATGCCGAAAAGAAACTCGTTTTCGACTTCGGTGACGACAAGAAGGACGACGGTACCTCCGCCGAGGTGGATTTCACTGGCAAGGAACCGGTGGGCCAGTGCTCGAAGTGTCAGGGCAAGGTCTTTGAAAACGGAATGAACTACGTTTGCGAGCGTTCCGTCGGGGCTGCCAAGTCCTGCGACTTCCGAACCGGCAGCGTCATCCTCCAGCAATCCATCGACCGGACTCAGGTAGCCAAGCTGCTCACCCAAGGCAAGACCGACCTGCTGAAAGACTTCGTTTCCAAGAAAACCGGAAGGAAGTTCGAGGCTTTCCTGACCATGAAGGACGGCAAGGTCAGCTTTGAATTTGCGCCGCGCGAAAAGAAATTCCCGGTCAAGGGCAAGAAGGCTGCAGAACCCGAAGCCAAGGTCGACTTCACTGGGCAGACGTCCTTGGGTGCCTGCCCCAAGTGCAAAGGCAATGTGTTTGAGGGGCCTACGTCGTGGGTCTGCGAGCGCACTCAAGCCGACACGCGAAAGTGCACCTTCAAGGTGGGCCGCAAGATCTTGGATCAGCCCGTTGAACGACCGCAGGTCGAGAAGCTCCTGCAAGATGGCCGCACCGAGGCCCTGAGCGGCTTCGTGTCGAAGGCTGGGAAGAACTTCACGGCGCACCTGGTGCTCGGCCAGCGGGGCAAGGTGGAGTTCGAATTCCCGGACCGGTGACTCGGGCTTCTGCGATGGCTGGCGAGGGATGAATCTCCGAGGCGCACCAGCTAAGGACATCACCGCGTAGGCCGGGTCCCCCGACCCGGCGTTCCCCGTTCCCGACAAACCGCCCGGTGAGGGCACCGGGCCTACACCGCACCGCCTAGCCCACGACATCACCGTATAGGGGTAGGGATGGCCGTTGCCGACCACCCCTCCCTCCGAACCGGACTGGCGGATTTCCCGCATCCGGCTCTCCAGTTGGTGAGTCACCCGCTTGCGGCGGGACTGGTACGTTTGGCTAAGGCTAAGGCGTATAGAG
>JAPLUF010000010.1 GCA_026397755.1 Verrucomicrobiota bacterium | reverse complement strand
TTCGGAACGGAGCAGCCGGGCCACCAAAGGTGCCTCTCCGACCGCATCCAGGGGTTTTCTCTTTCGGGCCATGTCAGAGAGTCCCAAATCTCAAACCACCAAACAAGAAATTTTACCGATATATATGGTGATTTGGTATAACTCCCTATGAACAGAAAGTTCAGTGGCGGCAAACGATCCCAACAATCGGGGCTGGCTCTTTCAGAAAGAAGCCAGAGGAAGCGGGTGCTTTTCTATTTAGCCACATCTTGCGTAAGAGGCCTGCAGCCTCATTACGCTAATGCCTGATAGGGTGCTGCGGATCGGCCTAGCGAAAGCGACGGGGGCGAAAAGTGCCTCCGCTGGAGGCTCCCGCGCCTGCACCACTTCTGCCGCCACCGCCACCTTGGGGTCTGGGACTGCGATTTGAAGGACCAGATCCTCTGGAAACTCGCCCTGAGCCACCACCACGCCCACCCGAGGGGCCGGATTCTCGGCGTGAATCTGGAGAGACAGCCGGGGCGGCCGCTGAATAGTTGAAGCCTTCCAAACGCTTGCGCGGTACGGCTCGGTTAATAAAACGCTCCAGCGCTCGCAGGTCGTTGAATTCATCCGAACTGACTAGACTGATGGCGTCACCCACGGCGTTGGCTCGACCCGTGCGACCAATTCGATGCACGTAGTCTTCGGGTGCCATGGGGAAGTCGAAATTCACCACATGCGAAATTCCGTCCACATCAATGCCCCGCGCTGCGATGTCGGTTGCCACCAAAACGCGCACGGCCCCGCCCTTGAATTCTGCCAAGGCCCGCGTGCGTTGGTTCTGAGACCGATTGGAATGCAGCGTCGCGGTGCGGATCCCGGATTGCTCGAGTCGTCGGGCGATGCGGTCGGCACCATGCTTCATGCGAGTGAAGACCAGAACCATCTCCATGGCAGGATCCACAAGGAGCTGTTGGAGCAAAGCGGGCTTAAGATGGCGCGGCACTTCGTACACCGACTGGGCCACCGACTCGGCTGGATTGGAGCGCCTTCCGATTTCGACGGACTGCGGCGACTGCAAGAATTCGCGGGTCACCGCTTCGATCTCCCGCGACAGTGTCGCCGAAAAGAGTAGGGTTTGCCGCCGTTTTGGTAGCTGGCGTACGATATCCCGGATGGAGGGCAGGAAGCCCATGTCCAACATGCGATCTGCCTCGTCGAGGACTAGGTGCTGGATACCGGAAAAATTGCCATAGCGCCTGGCCATGAGGTCTATCAGGCGACCCGGAGTGGCGATGATGATGTCGGCCCCGCGTCGGAGCGCCTCGATTTGAGGCTTTTCGCCGACACCGCCAAAGACCGTGGCCACACTGAGGGAGAGAAACTGGGCATAGTCCCGCACATTCTCGTGGATCTGGACTACCAGTTCCCGGGTGGGCGCGAGGAACAGGCCGCGGATATGCCCCGGGCTGGAGTGGCCAGTGGCCAGACGTGTCAGGAGCGGCAGCGTAAATGCTGCAGTCTTGCCGGTTCCGGTCTGGGCGATGCCGATGAGATCCTTGCCGGAAAGGATGAGGGGAATGGCCGCAGCTTGAATCGGCGTCGGTTCAGTGTAGCCGGCTTCGTCTACAGCGCGCAGCACACGAGGGTCTAGGCCCAGTTGTCTAAAATCCATTTTTGCCAGGGAATCCGTGAGGGAAGAAAAATCGAGCAGAAAAAAACTGAGAAATGCAATGAAAACACGAGGGCCTATCAGCCGATCCGCCAAGTAATCCGCGCCTTGTTCAGGTCGTACGGAGACATCTCCATTTTGACCCGGTCGCCCACGGTGAGACGGACCCAGCGCTTGCGCATTTTGCCGCAGACAGTGGCCAAGACCAGGTGCTGATTGTTCAACTCGACGCGGAACATAGTGCCAGCCAGGACGCTTGAGATGCGGCCTTCGACTTCGATGGCGTTTTCTTTCATGGGGACAGGACTCTATCGGGACAAGGACAGGAACAAAAGGGGACGATCTGAATGCAGGTCGACCGGAATGGGAACAGTGAAGATAAAAGGGCGAAGACCGGAAGACTCCAGCCTTCGCCCGTGAAAGAATTAATGACTTCGGTACAACTTAGTACCGGTCGCGACCACCACCACCACCACCACCGTAACCGCCGCCGCCACCGCCGCGACCGCCACGGCTTCCGCCGCCGCCGCCGCCGCCACCACCGTAACCGCCGCCACCACCGGACGGACGATCTTCACGGGGACGGGCGATGTTGACCGTCAGGGGACGGCCACCAATCTGTGCGCCGTTCA
>JAPLUF010000190.1 GCA_026397755.1 Verrucomicrobiota bacterium | reverse complement strand
CGGAACGGAGCAGCCGGGCCACCAAAGGTGCCTCTCCGACCGCATCCAGGGGTTTTCTCTTTCGGGCCATGTCAGAGAGTCCCAAATCTCAAACCACCAAACAAGAAATTTTACCGATATATATGGTGATTTGGTATGAGACGCCCGGAGCCGGAATCAAGACCGTGCCGTCGGGCTGAAGGCTGCCTGGGCTGCCCCGTTGCAAGTCCAAGATCCACGGATTGTGCCCAAACCAGCGGACCGACTCCGAAGCCAGGTCTGCCGTCGGATCAACCACTGGATTGAAAGGCCGACGATTGAGCGACAACTGAGTGCGGGCGCGTACCTCCGGGCGGCGTCCCTGATCCGAAGCCCACGCATCGGCCACACGCTGAGCATAGCGGCGCAGAAGGAATGGCTGAGTGCTAATGTGCATGCCTTTGGACGGGCCAACATCCCGGAAAAGATTCCAACGAAACTCAACCCTCGTTCCGTCGGCTTCCGTCGATTCGGTCACATACCAACGCGGTAGCAAATCCCCCTCTCCCATTCCCAAGGATTCGTGAAATACCCGCATGAGCCCCGCGGTCGCGGAAGCGCTCTCTTCGCGCCAGACAACCGGATCAATTCTTGGCGGGAGAGAGGATCCCGGTCTCATGAGTTGGCGGTCTTCGATCACCAGAAAAAACCCAGAAGACGGGCGCGTGGCCGTCATAGCAAATGGATCCATGCGACGCAGCACCGGCATGAGTTTGCCGTCACCGAAGCGCCCATTGAGGGTATTGAGGGTGTCCAAGGTTTCCTGAGGATTGCGGAAGGTATACCCCCGAGCACGCATGGAGCGCTCGTAACCTTCGAGGATGCGAGCCAGTGGGACGCTGCGGTTGACCGAATCCGGGAGGCGTCCGTACCGCTGTTTCCAGAGTTGCGAGATGCGAACCTTGGCGGCGGATTCAGACCGATCGGTGACGGAGGCTGAAAGAGTGTTGTAGAGAATTCGGTCTCCGGTCCAAGGGTCCAACACCACGACCACTTCCGGCAGCATCGCCCAATCACACTTTCCTGATTCCAACAGATGATAGATCACCGGATCCCCTCCCCAGGCTTTCCAGTCGATGCTTCCGGCTCCGGTGCCCGACGTGGAGGGTTGGATCACCGGATCGCGCAATGAAATCTCCACCGGAGTGCTCTGGTACACTTCGGCCTTGAGGCGCCAACTCCATTCCAGGCCTTCGAAGGTAACGCGGACATCCCCCGGGATCAGGACGTGCCGGATCGGGAATAGCCCCTGAAAGACGGTCCAGACCACCATTCCACCCACCGTCCACGCGTTCAGGGTGAACGGCTTGGCCCACTTCCCTACCGGGACCGAAGACTGGCCCTTCCAACCCAAGGCGGCCCCAACTCCGGGCACCGCCACCAGGCCGCCCCAAAGCCAAGGCCAGTCGGGTGTCGGGATGCGCGGATTGCACAGCCAGCGAAACACCCGGGAGGGCCAATCCGGCTCCAGGAAGATGAGGGCCGTAGTGACCCCAAGCAGCGGAAACCAGACGATATCATTGAAGAGGATGAAGTGATTAATCCCATGAAAGATCCCCATCAGCACTATTCCCAAAAAGCGGGTCCGACGGACCAGCAGCAGCAGCCCAATGGACAAATCAAAGACGGCTCCAATCCAACTGAGACCCAGCGCCAGCGCCGAGGAATGAACCCACCGCTCGATCATTCCCGCCCAATCATAGGGCAAGAGAAACTTCAAACGCGCCGTGACCCACGGTTTCTCGAGGAAGATTCGAACCGGATAGGCATCGACCATCCAATCGGTGTTGAGTTTGGCCACTCCAGAATAGAAATAGGTGATCACCAACTGAGCCCGGAGAAGCCAAATCGGCCAGAATGGGATGAGCACCGTGCCGGTACGCACCGTCTTCGACGCATCCAAACTAAACCGGGCCGCCGCCGGCAGAAACGGCATCAAAAAGAGCACCACCAACTCGAGGTAGTAGTAGCTCATCCAATAGGTCCGCGTGGACTCCACCACGTACAGGTAGGCCCAGGCCAAAAAGGTCAGCAAGGTCGAGGCCCGGTACCGGAAACCCAATCCCATGCCAATCGCGCCGAGGCCCAGCAACACTCCGACCCCCTGAATCCAGGGCGTCGGGAGGAGCGGCAACCATCCGAACCCGGCATAAGGAAGATGGAAGGTCACCTCGCGACCGGCGTAATAAACGTCGAGATGAGACCGCCCGCCGGAGGACTCGGAAGGCAGGAAGAGCGAAATGGCCTCCAACAGCATCACCAAGCCGACGGCGATGCGGAAGAATGCGAGGGACTCCGCGCTGACCGCGCGGTCCCACCCGAGGGCACGGGCCCACGACTCCCACCGGGCCCGCCAACCGGTGCTGGCATCGAGAGGCAATGAGGGACCCACTCCCGATCCTGAAGCAGGCAAACTCATGGGATGAGTGTAGGACCGTTACTCAGCCGCCCTGGGGCCTCACTCCTCCTGCAGTCCCCAGGGAATCGATCGAGAGGAAACGATCCAACCATTTTCCGTTTGGTTGGAACCCTGCAAAACTCGTAGCTTTCGATACAGATCCCTCGAAGGGCCCTCTGACGATGTACACCCGAGCCTACGACTGCCCCAACTGCGGTGCCGCCGTGCCCTTCCCCTCGGCCATCGTGGTGTTTGCAGTCTGCGGATTCTGTCGCTCGAACGTGGTCCGCAGGGATGCGGACGCAGTGCTCGAGCACTTGGGCCAACAAGCCCAACTTCCGCCGGACTTGAGTCCGATACGGATTGGAACCTGCGGCGTTTACACATGTCATCGCTTCACTGTGACCGGGCGTATCCGAGTCGGTTACGACCAAGGTTCTTGGAATGAGTGGCTCATCGATTTTGGGGAGGATCGATGGGGATGGATCGCCGAAGCGCAGGGGTTCTATGCGGCCAGCTTCGAAATAGCAGCGCCACCGGATCTTCCCGAAGCCAGCGCACTGACCTTGGGAGCAATCCTTCGAATCGGGGAGGTGGACTACAGCGTCCGGGATATTAAATCGACCCAGATACTGGGAAGCGAGGGGGCCCTCCCCATGGTCGCGCTACCGGATCGCACCGCGGTGAGCATTGATCTCGGCGCGCCCAACCGGCAATTCGCCAACGTGGAGTTCTCCGCGGACGGGGTTCGAGTCTTCATCGGACACAGCCTGACCTTCGCAGAACTTGAGTTCACCGACCTACGCCCGCTGCCGGGTTGGACGACCGACCGGTTGGAAAAGGAAGCCGCCGGCAGCGACGCTCTGAACTGTCCGGCCTGCGGTGCAGCACTGGAATTACAGGCGGCCGGCCAAACCATGCGAGCCTTGTGCGGTCATTGCGGATCGCTGTTGGACACCTCCCACCCCCAACTCAAGTGCATTGAACAGGCCATTGCGGCCCAACCGACCCTCATCATCCCCATCGGCCAACGCGGGCGTTTCGATGGCGTGGACTACGCCTGCATCGGTTTCGTCCGCCGCAAGGATGCCGAAGGCTATTCGTGGCAGGAATACCTGCTTTTCAACCCCTTCGCGGGATTTCGGTGGCTGGTTACCTACGATGGGCACTGGAGCTGGATCACCCTGCTTCAGGAGGAACCGCGCATCGTCGACTCGCTGCCCGTGCACGATGGCCAAGGATACCGCCTTTTCACCTCCGGTTCAGCAACCGTGACCGAGGTTTGGGGCGAGTTTTATTGGGCGGTACGCCTAGGCGAACGCACCCTTCTTTCCGACTACATTGCTCCGCCGAACATCCTTTCCTCGGAGCAGTATCCAGAACTGACCGAGGTAACCTGGTCACAGGGCCACTATCTGGAACCGTCGGTGGTTTTCAGCGCCTTCGGCCTGACCGGACCTCCGCGGGAACGCACCAGCACTTACCTCAATCAACCCAACCCGCATGCTGAAAAGGGGCGCACCCTGCGCTGGCTGCTGCCGGTGTTCGGGCTCCTCTGGCTGCTCATTTCGCTCATCAGTGCGGGCACCAAGGCCAATGAGTCGGCCTTCCGGGAGGTGTTTACCTTTGATTTGTCCGGCACCAATAAGACGCGGGTCTCGGCCCCGTTCCGCATCGCTGGCAGCCATCCTCAGTCGCTGCAATTTGATTTCATTACTCCAGTGAACCAATCCTGGGTCGAGCTCGACGTGGACTTGGTGAACACCCAGACCAAGGTTGTTCGCGAACTCTCCCTGGGCGCGGAGTACTGGAGTGGCGTCGACGAGGGCGAATACTGGTCGGAAGGCTCCCAGCAGGCCAATGAACTCATCCCGGCTGTCGAACCGGGCGAGTACCAACTGGTCATGGACATCGACGGCTCCCCCGAACTAGGCCGGGCCGAATTCAGCCTAGAAA
Organism: Verrucomicrobiota bacterium; assembly: GCA_026397755.1. GTDB lineage: Bacteria > Verrucomicrobiota > Verrucomicrobiia > Limisphaerales > UBA9464 > SXXZ01. Next base: position 679 of record JAPLUF010000190.1, on the reverse strand, counting down.
TCACCCGCGATGTGATGATCTGGAGCAATGTCCTTCTCGGTCTGGTTCTACTGTTTGCCTACCCACTCTTCCGCTGGATCCGCGAACATGCCTTCGAGCGGGAACGTTGGTTCCTCAGCGACCACTCGCCTTACACCCCCATCACAACGAGTTGGGACAGCGATTCGGACGACGACTAACCAGCCCCTAATCTTCCCACCATGCGCATCAAAACCCCCGTTTACCTGGCCTTCGGAACGGCCCTTTGCCTTTATCTGGCGGCTGCCGGACGCAATGGCTACAGCCTCATGAAGACCTTTTCCCCCTCGCGCCTCCTGCCTCACTCCCCAGCCACCCAACACAAATAACCCATGAGTCTCTTCGACTTCGTCCCCCCCTTCGCCACATTCGTACCCGCTCTGGTCAACAGCGTCGTGTTCTCGGTCATCGGCCTGGTGACCTTCTTGGTATGTTTTTTCATCGTCGACAAGCTGACTCCCGGAGAACTCTGGAAGGAATTGGTGGAGCGGAAAAACACGGCCGTAGCCATCTTCTTTGGCTGTCTGGCCCTCGGCATGAGCCTCATCATCGCCGCCTGCCTTCACGGATAGTCGGTCCGCCTTTTGGCACCGCATGAACGATCGCGCCTCTCGCCTCCTGCTCCTGGGGAGCGTGTTTGTCATCGCCACCTGCGGGTTGG
>JAPLUF010000140.1 GCA_026397755.1 Verrucomicrobiota bacterium | reverse complement strand
CCCAATAATTTCGTGGGTGGGTTCAAATGGGACGGACCGCAGAGGCTGCTGCAAACATCGACCGGTACCGTCACCCCTTGATTCCAGGCCGCCTCGACCTCGATGGGCGTCGCCGGACATCGCCGGACAAGTTGTTACTTTCGTTGTTACTTTCGGCCAGGGAGGGGGGCTTAAGACGAAAAAACCGCGATTTCTCGCGGTTTTTTAAAGTGGTGCCGGCGGAGGGACTCGAACCCCCACACCCTTCCGGGTAACAGATTTTGAGTCTATCGCGTCTGCCATTTCGCCACGCCGGCAAGGTCGTGCGACTGAGTGGAAAAGGTATCGTTCGGGACCTGGATTTGGCAATTGAAACCTTTGGGACACTGAATCTTGGGACGTACTTTGCCGTTTTTAATACAGATTTCCGCCCTGGAGGCGGTGTGAGCTTTCAAGCAGAGCGAGTCAGCGTATTGGATTCAAAACGTCGGTGATGGGTCCTCGAATTGAGTTCAATGGGTAATCTGTGACCTAAATCGCGCATTGATGCGGACAGAGGAGTTCGGTTTCATCCAATGATTGATGAAGGCTGAGGAGACGATCGTGGATTCGACAGCACCGGCGTCTTCAGGGCGGAAGAGTTCGCTGATGAACTGCCTGCCGCTGGCGGTGTTCGTGGGATGGTGGATCTACAGCCTGCAATTTCAGTGGCGCGCTCAAGAGGAGTATCGCTTCGGCTATCTGGTGGTGGTTCTGGTGGCATTCTTGGTTTGGGATCGTTGGGATTCCCGCCCGAAAAGCGATGCCTCGTCGTCGCTCTGGGAGGCCGCTTCGTGGTCGCTGCTAGGGTTTCCACTGGTGCTGGTGGCCGAACTCTACCGGTATGCGCTGGCTCGGAGTCCTGCGTCGGCGACTGCGTTGAGTCTGGGCACCCTTTGCTTCATTCGCGCGGCGATCCTCCAACAGTGGGGGCCTCAGACGTTGCGGCACTTCCGGTTTCCCATTTTGTTTGCCCTGATTGCGGTTCCCATTCCTGGGGTTGTCTGGAGCCCTGTCGTCTTCGGCCTGAAGGGGTTGGTAACTTTCGTTAATGTGGAGTTGCTGAATCTCTTGGGCATCCCGGCGCAGCAACAGGGCAGCGTGATTCAGTTGCCCAATTGCCGCGTGGGTGTGGATGAGGCGTGCAGCGGGATCCGAAGTCTCCAGTCGTCGCTCATGATGGCGCTCTTCATCGGTGATCAGTCGTTGCGTCAGGCGGGGTTGCGCTGGTTGTTGGTGGGTGGTGCGGTGGGGTGGGCAGTGGTGGGCAACATCGGGAGGTCTTTGTACTTGTCGCTCACGGCCCACCGGCACGGTACAGAGGCCTTGGATGCCGTGCATGACACCGCCGGGTGGAGCGTGCTCGTGGTGACGTTGGCAGGGCTGGGAGTGATGGCCTGGGCGCTGGCCCGTTGGGAATCGGCGTGGTTGCAGTTGGTGAAGCGGCGGCGGAAGGTTCCCACCAATCCATGAAGGGCGTGAAGGGCGTGTTGATCACGGGGGCCTCGGGCGGCATCGGCCGGGCGTTGTGTGCTGGTTTCTTGTCGGCGGGATGGCGCGTGGTGGCGACGGATGCTCCGGAGCGAACGGCGCCGGAGGGTACGGTGTCGGTGCCGTGTTGCTTGGCCTCGTATGTCGCCGATGAGCAGGTACGAGATAGGTTTCGGGCCCGGGTCGTTGAAGCACTGGCCGGGGTGCCGCTAGTGGCCCTCGTAAACAATGCGGCCGTGCAGCACTGCGGAGCGACTGCTGAGGTGGTGCCGTCAGAATGGGCGGTGACGTTGGCAGTGAATGTGAGCGCGCCATTTTTGTTGGTTCAAAGTTTCCTTGGTTTGTTGGAGGCGTCTCGGGGTTCGGTGGTGCAAATCACGAGTATTCACGCGTCGCAAACGAAGCCCGGTTTTGTGGCCTATGCCACGAGCAAGGCGGCGCTGGCAGGTCTGACGCGGGCCTTGGCGGTGGATCTCGGGGGGCGGGTGCGGGTCAATGCCATTGCGCCGGCGGCAATTTCAACGCCCATGCTCGAGGCGGGATTTGAGGGGCGACCCGATTCGCGTGCGGAGTTGGATCGATTCCACCCGGCGGGGCGTATCGGGCAACCCGACGAGGTGGCGCGCGCGGCCGTGTGGTTGGCGTCGGAGGGGTCGGGCTTTTTGACGGGGGCAACGCTGGCTGTCGATGGGGCCCTGGGCGTGCGGTTGCATGACCCGGTGTGAGTTGGCTAGGTGTGTGGCTGCGATCGCTGTGGTGGGTAGGGACTGATCTCCGAGCGGTCAGTCCCCGCGGTGCTGGCCTCGTGGTGCTGGAGCCTGGGCTGTTGGGGGTGTTGGGTTTGATTTTGTGATGGAGGTTTTCGGGGTTTCCGAGGAGGCCGGGTCGGCGTTGAATGGGGGGCATGAACTCGGGAACAATGGGTCGGCGAGAATTTGTGCAGGGAGCCGTGGTCGCGGCGGGCACGGTGGGAACGATCGGCACTGGCGTGGTTTCGACGGCGGGTTTGGCCAGTTTGGCGCTGGCCGACACACCGGCACCGGTGAAGGGGCGCATTCAGCAAAGTCTGTGCTCTTGGAATTTCGCCCCGCTGACGCCTGAGGAATTGGCGCGTGAGGCGGTGGTTCTGGGCTTGAAGGCTTTGGAACTGGTGGGGCCCGAGCACTTCCCGATGCTAAGCCGATATGGGCTCACCAGCGCGATCTTCGGCCGGCATGGGTTCAGCAAGGGATTCGCTCATCGCGAGGAACATGCCGAGTGTACGGCCGCCTGCCTGAAGGCCATCGATGAGGCCTCGGCCTTCGGGTCGCCCAATATTATCACGTTCTCGGGCTTCGCACGCGGGATCCGTCGCGAGGACGGGGTCCGCAACATGATTGAGGGGCTTAAGACGCTGGCCGGCCATGCCGAGAAGCGCGGGGTGACGGTGTGCTTGGAGATGCTGAACTCGCGGGTGGATGTGCCGATGAAGGGGCACCCCGATTACTTCTGCGATGACATCGATCTGAGCGTGGACATCGTGAAGGCGGTGTCGTCAGAGCGGGTCAAGGTGCTCTTCGACATCTATCATGTGCAAATTATGCACGGCGATGTGATCCACCGTATTCGTCAGCATGCGGCGTGGATCGGCCACGTTCACACGGCGGGCAATCCCGGGCGTTGCGATTTGGATGTGGCCGATCAGGAGCTCAATTATCCGGCTATTATGAAGGCGTTGCTGGAGGTGGGTTATCGGGGGTTTGTGGGGCAGGAGTTCATCCCGCGCGCGGCGACCAAGGTGGGCAACTTGGAGGCGATCAGGTTGGCCGTGAGGTTGTGCGATGTCTGAGGCGATTCCAGGATGTGTGTGGGTGACGGGCGCAGGCGGGCTCATTGGCAATGCCTGTGTGGCGGTCGTGGGCGCGGGCAAACACGGGCAGGATGGTCTGGGGCCGTGGGTGCCAGGGCTGGGTGTGCATCGGCTCGGTGACCGGGCGCGGCCGTTGATGCGGTCGGAGGTGGATCTGGCAGATTTTCGGGCGGTGGAGCGGTTGTTTGTCCGCGAGCGTCCGAGCGGGGTGATCCATTGTGCGGCGAGCAGTCGCAGTCCGGTGTGCCAGGCCGATCCGGCCGCGGCGCGACTCCAGAATGTGGCGGTGACCCGTAGGTTGGCCGAACTGGCGGCCGAGATTCCGATGGTTTTCCTTTCGAGCGACTTGGTCTTCGATGGGCGGCGGAATGGGGCCGAGGGCGGCTATCGAGAAGACGACGCGGTGAATCCATTGAGTGTGTATGCCGAGACCAAGGTGGAAGCTGAGTCGTGGGTGCGGCGCAATTCGCGTCACGCCATTGTGCGGACGTCGTTGAACTTCGGCCGTTCGCCCTCGGGGCCTGGGGCATTCAACGAGGAGTTGGCCACCGCGTGGCGTGCGGGCCGGGTCGTGGATTTATTCGTGGATGAGTTTCGGTGCCCGATCGCGGCGGTGGAGACGGCGCGGCGGTTGTGGGCGTTGTTGGATTCGGGGCAGGGTGGGGTGTTTCACCTCGCCGGTTCGGAGCGCTTATCGCGGCACGAGATCGGGCGGCTCGTGGCCGAGGATCTCCGCCGTTCGGAGCCCAATCTGGATATGCCAGTTCGGGCGGGTTCGGTGGCGGGGTATTCCGGGGCGCCCCGTCCTCCCGACACGACTCTGGACTGCTCGAAGTTGGCCGCCTTGCTGGGTGAACCCATGCCCGCGTTTACCCCCTGGCTGCGCGGTCGGAAGTCGGGGTGATCGTCTCTGCTGGGTGCCCCAACGGGGCACGGCATGTGTGAACATGAAACTGAAACGACTAACCGGTGAAAGACCGAGTACGGTGCTGGCATGGCACCGTGTAGCTGAAGGTAACTGCGTCGCCGTGAGGCGGGGTGGGGAACAACCGGAAGCGAACCTGT
>JAPLUF010000192.1 GCA_026397755.1 Verrucomicrobiota bacterium | reverse complement strand
GGTGGAATCCGCTGGTGTGGTTTGCCAACGCCCGCATCCGGTCCTTGCGCGAGGCCGCGGTCGATGAGGCGGTGATGCTCGAGCCGGGTGCCGACGACTACCCGGCCACGCTGGTCGCCGTGGCCCGCTACTGCGCAGTTCCCCCACGGATGCCCATGGCCTTCCTCGGAGTCCTTGAATCCGGCAGCCGGCTTGAGGCGCGAGTTCGACGGTTGTTGGAACGTCCATTACCCCGCAGTGCCCAATTGGGATGGGTGGGCTGTGTGACGGTGCTCGTGGCCGGCGCGCTGTTCCTGCCGATGGGCTTTGCCCGGGTCGAGACCCCAGCTCTGCCCACGCCGGTAGCGAAGGCGCCGACCGATCCGAAAACGCTCCCGGTGGGTGGTTCGACGGCGAGTTTGAAACCCATCCCGGCCGCCGCCGCGGAATTAAACTCCGCCTCCAAGGTTGAGCCGGCCGCGCCGGACAGCCCGCGGGCCACCGGCGGTTCCGTCGTCCCAGCGATCGATGCGCCTTTGCAAGTTGATATCCAAGGGCGATTTGTCGAGATCCGCGGCTCCCTGCCTCCGGAGTTGGTTGGCGTGCTTTCTTCGAACCGTAGTTCCGTCCGGCTCACGGCGGCAGCGACCCGTGATTTGATCAAGGTCTTCAAGAAACGCGATGGGATCGATTTCCTAACCGCGCCGCGTATGACGACTTTGTCGAACCGTGGGGCTGAGATCTCGGTGTCGGATGTCAGAGTGATCGACGGCAAGAACGCGGGCCCAACCCTCCAGGTCATTCCTGACGTGTCGAACCCGGCCATCGAGCTGTCCGTCTTCGCGTCCATGGTTCAAGTTCATGGAGGTGGGCCCGATTCGAACGGAGCCTCCGAACCCTTGGTCCGAACCAACCTCGTCTGGGTCAGGGAGCAGAGCTGGATCTGGGATGGGCAGAGTGTGCTCATCGATGTGGGAGCGCTCACCAACCGGGTGCACTGCGTCGACAAGGTGCCCTACCTCGGAGATCTGCCGCTCGTCGGCCGGTTCTTCCGCAAGGAGGGGACTCAAGACCAGGTGAGCCGACTGTTCGTCCTGGTGACTCCGACGCTCATCGACGGCATCGGCCGCCCCATCCACGACCCGGCGCATCTGCCCTTCGATCCCGCGACTTTCCCGCCGAAGCCCTAAACCACAGCCTGCGCTGCCCGCACAGGACTCACTTTTAGGTCCATGAGGTCCATGGGTCGGGCTCTGGCTTCAGTAAGGCCTGCCCACTCATTCGTAGTGAGTCCACAGTCGGAGGATCTTCACCGTTTTGATGACGGGGAACACCTGATACACCACTCGGTGTTGGATGTTGATCCGCCGGGAGTACGCGCCGGCCAGATCCCCCACCAGTTTTTCAAACGGCGGAGGGTTGCGGAAAGGGTCCTCCGCCAGGATCTCCAAGAGTTGGATCGCCTTGGACTTGAGGCCACTGGCGGACAGCTTCTTGGCGTCTTTCTGGGCCTGTTTGGTGTAGACCAATTGCCAGACTACCATGGCAGGCGGGTGGAGCATCGGCCGACCGTCGTCTCCATGCCCGCTCGGATGGAGTCCCTCATGCCGGGGATCGAGAGCAGGAACAATGTCTCCTGGATCGCGCTCCAGTCTTCTTCGGACATCAGGATCGCGTTCGTGCGCTTTCCGGTGATGTGGATGGGCTCATGCGACGCGGCTGCCTGATCCATGAGCGAATACAGGGAAGCCCGTGCTTCGGTAGCCGACAGACTCAACATGATTGAAGAACGTACGTAAAACCGTCCGTGAATCAAGAGGACACTCTGGAATCCATTCACCCCCGGCGCCACACCTGATCTTGCCTTCCCGTGTGGCTAGATCCGGTGGGTCCTCCATCGAATGGTCACCAGCAACCCGAAGTTTGGATCTGCATCGTTTTCGCAAGTCCAGCATGAGGTCACTTGCAGGCGCAGCCGGTTGTGTAACCTGGCTTCCATCTGCTGCTCGGCGCCTCGCCGGTCATTCAAAACAAACATCCCGCCAGCAACTGCAGGGATGGGAGGAGGAAAGTCCTGCGCGCGGGGCAGAAGGACATTGGAGTGGGTTTTCCCTTCAAGAAATCGCCATGTCCCATATTCGGGGACTACAGAGGTCGAATGACTCCCGGATCTCCTGAATATCCGGAATCACCGCCTGATTGAAGGCACACTCCAATGTGTGACGTGAAAGTCCTCCCTGTCTGCAAAGGAAGGCCGCATCTTCAAGATCCTGAGGATCTGCACCCCGCATCATCTTCGTGAGGACCAGATCGACTGTGGCTGGTCGAAACAGTTTCAGATGTCGGGTGGCCGGTTTTTCCAACGGCACCAGATGATCCAACCAGTCTGCTCGCAGAATCACCATGTCCGACGGAAAAAGATGGGTGATATAAAGTCCGGAAGGTTCGAGTTCCCTGTTGGCAGCCTCTTGAGCATCCCAGAATCCCTGGTCGGCGGCCAACGTTTCGACCTGACCGACCGGAATGATGGCATCGACATCCAGCGACCGGGCGACCGCCTCCGGAGCTCCAGGAAAGCCGAGTTGGATGGCGGCCCGGCCGTAGAGGATCAAGCGCACCTCATGGTCCAGATGATGATCCAGGCAACATAGGATCCGAGTCGCATTATCCACGGACGACCTCCGGGCGGATCCATTGGCTGCGGATCCCTCGACCTTCGCGGGTGATTCCAGTCATGGCCATGAACCGGGTCGGATGTGGCAGTATTCCGCCAGGGATCGGGCCACGATCGGGAAGTTCTTGCAGCAGGTACGACCACAATGGGTGGGCCTGTTCGATACTCCGGCCGATCTTGGCCAGTTCACGAACGAGGGTTTCAGCACGTTCCATTCGGGCCAATCGCAGGAGTTTACTCGGCTCATTGTCTCGGGCGCCGAGCATGGCGGCTCCCATCCGCAGTGCTGCTGGTGACCATTCCCAGCTGCCATGGAGCAATCCAATCGCGAGTTCCTCGTTGGGCACCCTGTCCGTTCCTGGGTCCACTACGGTTCCCGTCACGGTGTCGCGATAATAGCGGCAGCCTCGTTGGACCGCCAATCGCATGAGCGACTCGGCGTCCTCGAGCCCCGATGCCTTGAGGCGTCGTCGGAGCGGCGAGCAATGGCTCGTCATACCCAGCCGGCGGAAAAGAGACGGCATGGATGGAAACTATCCCTGCCGCGCACGGAGTTCAATGCGCAGGACCATTGTGATCGAGACGGCGGTAGGTGGGACCCAGGACAGGGCCGCGCCTCCCCACTCCCCCGATCTTGCACTCGGGGTGGCCAGAGAGGACTTGTCCTTGTTCGAATGGCGTCTAGCGCCGGATCGTCGGCTTGCCTAACCTGTTCGCAAGTTCTCATGAAGCCATCCCACTCCGCTGCGCGTGTCCTCTTCGGGTCAGTCTCGGCCTCGGCCTGGATTCTGGCCGCGCTCCTTTCCGGAGGCCTCCTTGGTGCCTCCGCTCGCGCCGCCGAACCGGTGGGCTTCAACCACGACATCCGGCCGATCTTGTCCGATGCGTGCTTCCACTGCCACGGCCCGGATCCCGGCACCCGCAAGGCCGGCCTGCGCCTCGACACCCGGGAGGGATTCTTCGCCGCCACCGCCAAGCGCGGACCGGCCGTCGTGTCCGGTGACCTCGGTAAGAGCCCCCTCTGGCAGCGCCTGGTCTCCACCGATATTGACGAGGTCATGCCCCCGCCCGAGGCCCACAAAGATCTTACCGCGGCTCAGAAGGAGGTCGTGAAGCGGTGGATCCTCGAGGGCGCCCAGTGGCAACCGCACTGGTCGTTCCTAAAGCCCGAGAAGGCGACCCTCCCTCCGGTGAAAGACATTGGTTGGGTACGGGGTGGGCTGGATGCGTTCATTTTGGCTGGGCTCGAGGCCAAGGGGCTTCAGCCCAATCCCGAGGCCGACCGCCGAAGCCTGGCGCGCCGCTCCGCTCTCGACCTCACCGGCTTGCCGCCGCGGCCCGAATGGGTCGAGGAGTTCGTCCGCGATACGCGCACCGATGCCTACGAGCGCTGGGTGGATCGCCTTATGGACACGCCGCAGTGGGGCGAGCACCGGGCACGCTATTGGCTCGATGCGGCCCGCTACGCCGACACGCACGGCCTGCACTTCGACAACTACCGCGAGATGTGGCCCTACCGCGACTGGGTCATCGGGGCCTTCAATCGCAACATGCCCTTCGACCGGTTCACCGTAGAGCAAATCGCCGGCGACCTCCTGCCCGGTGCGACGGAAGAGCAGCAAATCGCCACCGGCTTCCACCGGTGCAACATGACCACGAGCGCGGGCGGCACCATCGAGGAGGAGAACCTCGCGAATTACGCCAACGACCGTGTCACCACCACCTCGTGGGTCTGGCTTGGGCTCACCGCCAACTGCGCAGCCTGCCACGACCACAAGTTCGACCCGGTCAGCCAGAAGGACTTCTATTCCATGGCGGCCTTCTTCCGAAACACCCAGCAAGGTGGGTTCGATGGCAACGTAAAGGACTCCAATCCCAGCATCGTCGTGGTGACCGATGCCAAAGAGCGCGCCCGGTGGGATGCTCTGCTCGGTGCTATCGAGATCGCCAAGAAGACCGTTGAGACCTGCAAGAAGGATGCGGAGGGGGCCTTTGATCGATGGGCCAGTGGATTGAAGTTTCCGGAACTCGAGGCGGCGCTCGGGCGAGATCTCACCTTCAAGGCCCCATTGAACGAAGGCTCGGGCACCACCGTTTCCGTCACTGTTCCCGCGGGCCCGAAGACCTTCCCGGCCACCGGCGAGCCAGCGTGGAAACCCGGCGGTCCCCTCGGAGCCTCCTTGGTCACCGACTCCGGCAAGACGATGGCCTTTGCCGATGCGGGCGACTTCGAGTTGGGCAAGCCGTTCTCGCTCGGCGGTTGGTTCTTCGTGCCTGAAAAACCACCGGCCACCGGATCACTGCTGGCCCGCATGGACAACACCCAGGCCCACCGCGGCTGGGATTTGTGGTACGAGAACGGATCGTTCGGCTCCCACTTGGTGAATCGCTGGCCCGAGAACGCCCTCAAGGTTCGCACTCGCAAGGCGTTGGCCAAGAAGGGGCAGTGGCAGCACCT
>JAPLUF010000260.1 GCA_026397755.1 Verrucomicrobiota bacterium | reverse complement strand
CGATTTGCACCCCGGCGAGGATCTTCATCAGGGTGCTCTTGCCCGCACCGTTCTCGCCGATGACGGCGACGACTTCGCCGCGTCTCACGGTCAGGCTCACGCCCTTGAGCGCCCGCACGCCGGGGAACGACTTGGTCAGCGAACGGGCTTCCAGCAGGACAGGGGGCATGAGCGATGCGGGCTGCGCGAAGGGTCAGTGAGCGGGTTACTTGCCGCCGACCTTTGACTTTAGATCGGTCCAGAAGGCATCGACCGTGTCCTTGCGGATTTGCCGGGCCGGGATGTCGATAAACTTGCTGGCGGGGATGGCTTCAGGCTTGCCGGCGAGCACGTCGTTGAGCACTTCCACCGACTTGTAGCCGTACATATACGGGTTCTGGACGACGGTGCCGTGCACAGTGCCCTTCTGGATGCCGTCGAGCGTGGCGTCGTCTTCATCGAAGGCAACCACCTTCACCTTGTTGAGCTTGCCGGCCTGGGACAGAGCCTCCAGCAGCAGGGGAGGGTTGTAGGCGAAGAGCCCCACCATGCAGCCGAGGTCGGGATATTTGGCCAGTGCATCCTCAGCGTTGGCCTTGCCCTTGGCGCGGTCGAACTGGTCGGTGAGCGTGCCGAGGATTTTGAAGCCATTGCCCTCGAGCACGGTGCCGGGGGCGTCGTAGTTGGCGGGGTTTTCCGGGCGTCCCAGGATGGCGTCGATGGTTCCCTGACGGCGGCGCTTGGAATTATCCTGCTCCAGGCGACCGATAAAGATCATCACGGTGCCGCCCTTGGGCATGGCCTCGCGCACGAGGTCGCCGCACATACGGCCGGCCTTGTAGTTGTCCATACCGATGTACACCAAGCGGTCGCTGTTCGGCGCATCCGAATCGTGGGTCAATACCTTGGCCCGGCGGGCGGCGGTGTTGAGCAAGTCGGTTTGGTTGGCGGGATCAATGGGGCTGACCGCAATGCCGTCGACGCCCTTGGTGAGCAGGTCCTCGATCATGCGTTTTTGGTCGCTGATGCCTTCCACGGGCATGAGGGTCTGGGCATCCACGCCAAACTTCTCACCGGCGGCCTTCACGCCGGCCGAAGCGATGGTCCAGAACGAGGCCACGCCGTTGGAAACGAATGCGATTTTGCGCTTCTTGCCGCCGCTGGAAGCGGTTCCGGTGGCACCGTCGGAAGCGCTTGAGGCTGCCGAATCGGCCGGCTTGTTGCAGGCGGTGAGCCCGAGCAGCAGCGCGGTCCACACCGAGAGGGAGAGGATTCGATTCATGGGAGAGGGTTTAGGAAATAGGGGGAGTGGGTTGGAAAAACAAGGTCAGCAGACGGTCATCCCTCCGTTGACATGGAGGGTCTGGCCCGTGACGAACGACGAGGCGTTGCTCGCCAAGTACACCACCGTGCCGTCGAGGTCCGACGGAACGCCCCAGCGGTTGACGGGGATGAGTGACCGGTAGCCGTCTTTCAGTTCCTGGGGGTCGTTCTCATGACGTTCCACGGGGATCCATCCCGGGGCGATCATGTTGACGGTAATGCCGTGCGGGGCCAGTTCTCCGGCTAGACTGCGGTGGAAACCATTTTGTCCACCCTTGGCCGCGACGTAGGCTGTGAAATTAGGGACACCCCGCGTCACCACTTCGGATCCGATGTTGATGATGCGACCCCAGCGCTGAGCCTTCATGTGACCAACACAGGCCTTGGTGAGCAGCACCGGGCTCTTAATGAAGAAATCGACCATCCGCTGGTAGAAAGCCCAGTCGTACTCCTCGATGGGCTTCTGCGGTTGTTCGCAGGTGGCGTTCAGCACCATGATGTCGACGGGGCCCAGCGAGGCAGTGATCTCCGTGATCATCCGTTGCACCTGCACCTCGTCGGTCACATCCGCCTGGAAGAGCGCCCCCTGAAGGCCCTCCGACTGGAACTCCGCGAAGGCCTCTTGGGCCCGCTGCGCGTTATTGGCGTAATTGAGGGCGACTTTGGCACCGGCCTGTCCCATAGCCTTGGCCATGCAGCGGCCGAGACCGGTGGTGCTGCCCGTCACGAGGGCGACGCGGCCGGCGAGCGAGAACGAAGCGGGAAGTGATTCAGGCATGGGAATGCAGGAAGGATGGCTGTGCGATGGCGAGGTCGGTGTGAACCCGACGAGATTGGCCGGATTGCGTCCGGCGTCAACGCGGCGAAGTGGAGTCGGTGGAATTCGATCCGACGAAGGGGAGATGGCTCTGCCCGTCGTCGGCATCGGCCCATCACTCGTAGCCGCTTCAAAAACTCAGGAGGTTCCTGTTTTTGCGGAAACAGGCCTCAGGCAAGCAGCAGGCGCTCGGCCAGTTGTTCCACGGACCGGTCGTTCGTGGCTCCCTTCCAGTTCAGTTCACCCATCCACCAATTGCGCACGTAGCCCCGGCGGTCGATGACGTAGACCGTGGGCCACATCGTGGTTCCCCAAGCTTCCCAATTGGCGCTTTTGGTATCCACCAGTACCGGGAATTCGAAGCCCGCCTTGCGGGCGGCGGCCAGCACCTTGCCCGTGTCCCGCTCATCTTCAGTCTCCGGTGTTTGGATGCCGACCACCACGATGCCCTTGTCGCGCAACGTCCGGTGCCACCGGTTGTAGATGGCGAAGTTCGCGTGGCAGTTGTGGCACTGGAATGCGTAGAAGTGGAGCAGCACCACAGTGCCCCGCAGTTCGGACAGACGGATGGCGCGGTCATCGAGCCACACGCCCGAATCCACCAGTTCTGGGGCCATGGGATACACCCGTTGGAAGGCGGTGGTTTCCCGGAGTTCGCCCAAGGCCCCGCGCCAGAGCGACCGCTGTTCGGTGCTGAGCCAGCGATCGGAGGCCGTCTGCTCGGCTTGGCGAAAACGGGACAGCGCCGCGGCGTAACGGGTCCGCCCGGCCGAACCGAGGGATCCTACTTGGTTCAAGGCCCGATCGGAGTTCTCGAAGAGGGTCTGAAGCTTCGTGGTCTGTTCGGGGTTGAGGTTGAGAAACTCGACCACATCCGGACGCAGGAAGGCCCGGGCTCCCTGGGCCTGCAGTTCTAGTTGTCGGAGGCGGCTCACCGCGACTCCACCCATGCGGCGGCGCAGCTCGGATACGACGGCGGTCTCGGCCTTGGCGATAGATTCGCGCTGCTCGGTCGATGGCTGGTTACGCCATCGCATCCAGGGTGCGCTGACCTTGCGAAGGAACTGGTCGAATGCCGGTTCGATTTCCGAGGGGATTCCTAGTTCTTTCTGACCCTCCTCCGAGTGGACCATGGCCAGCAGTGTTTGGGGTACGCGAATCAGGCCGGGGGAGAGGTCCTTGGGTCGGAGTGTGCGGGCAGGAACCGGCCGCTCCGTCGAGGCCCCGAGTTCACCGGTGGCGAGCGTCGCCCCGGCGAGGGCCATCCAGCGCAAGTGACGTCGCAACACCGGGTCGCCGTTACTCGATCTTTCGGTGTTGCGGTGGGCATCCGGGGAGCCTCCGTGCGGCCAAGGGGTCATGGTTAATACCGATACTCCGGATCCGGTAATGTTGCAAGTTGAGCCGAGAACTCTACTTCCACGACGACAGAAAGGCCACTAGGTCCCGCAGTTCACGGGGGCTCAACACCTCGCCCATCGGCGGCATCACCGACTGGGGATTGGCCGAGCGGGATGCGATGTCGGAAATCGGAACAGTCCGCACTTCGCCGGAAATCAGGCGGAGGCGGAGGCGGCCCTCGCGCTCCTGGAGCAGGAGGCCGTCGAGGGTTTCTCCTCCTTTCAAGGTCAGGCTCACGGTGGCGTAGCCCTCGGCGATGCGGGCGCTGGGATCGAGGAGGGATTCTAGTAGGGTTTCGGGCGTAGCGCGCTGGCCGATGCCTTGGAGCACTGGTCCGGCTTGTTGCCCTTCGCCCCCGGCGTTGTGGCATCGGACACATTGGCCCTGCACTGAACCCTGGAAGAGTCGGCGTCCGGCCTCGGGGTTCCCACCGGCCAGGAGTGCCCGGGATTTCTGCTCGGGATGCGCCTGTTCCCAATCCTTGGCGCGGGTGGCGAGGTTGGCGTGGCCGTGCTGGCGGAGGGCTTCCTGCACGTCGAGCATCAAGGCTTGAGGCAATGTGCCTGAATTGAGGCGGTCGAATTGTTGAGTCAGCAGGGTCGTGGCGTCGGGTTCAGGTCGTTGGCTCAACAGCCTCAAGAGCCATTGTTGTTCGCCCACGGTCGCTGTGCCCCACTGTTTGCGGGCGTACTCGAAGAACTTCGCGGGCGCTTGCTCCGCTTGGATTTCCAGGGCCGCTTGCCGCAATTCCTCGGGTTTGGATTCTGTCAGGCGTTGCACCAACTCCGGGAGTTCGGGGCCCTGAGCGCGCGCCAACGCGTGAAGCGCCTGAACCCGAAGAGCGACCGGCTGACTTGGGGAGCGAACGCAGTCGGCCAGCAGGGCGGGGGGCACGACCAGTCGCTGTTCGAAGACCAGACGCGCCAGAACCAGTCCCAAGGCGGGACTGGCCTTCGACCAAAGGGGTTCGATGAGTTCTGTGAGGAGCTGGCGTCCCGCATCCGGCGTGCGCGTAGGCAGCAATCGGACTCGGCCTTCGACCCGGTCCAAAAAGGGAGAGGCATTCCAAGAGGCCAGCGCTTCCAGGGCCTCGATCCGGAGAGGTTCGGGCGCCGCCGCCCTTTGGGCATAAGCGCTGAGGCGACGTCCGGAGGCGGGGGTACCAATGCGGAGATTAGCACTGAGGGATCGGCGCAGGAAGGCCTCATCCGGGCTGTCTCCGAGGGAGTCTAGGCATTGAGCGAGTGCTGGCAGAGCCGCCGGAACGGACTCGTCATCATGGATGGCAATGGCTGCCTCGCGACGCACTCGGGGATGTGGGTCATTCAAGAAGCCTGCCAAGAGCGGTGACGCCAGACGCCTTAGGGCCACGACCGCTCCGATCCGGACCGCCACGGATCGGTGCTGTTCTAGTTTGGCCAACAGTTCGGGACGTTGAAGTCCCGACAAACCCAAGGTCGCAGCGTGCCGCAGGAAGGGGTCGTGATCTGAGTTGTCTTCCAACAGCGAAACCAGAGGTCCCAACGCGGAGATATTCCCCACCTTGCCCAGCGCCAACGCCGCTTGGAAACGCACCCGGGCATTCTCGTCGCGAAGGCGTCGGATGAGGGCGGTTTCCGCACCCTTGATGCGCAAATCACCCGCCACCTTGGCCGCCTGGGCCCGCACCCGGGCCTCTGGATCGGCCAGGGGCAATTGCCGAGCCTTGAGAGGTGTTCGCAACTGGCCCAGTCCCCAAAGTGCATGAATGCGGGCCAGGGTTGGGGCGTGCAAATCGTTGGCGGTTTTCAGCAGCGGTTCGGCGGCTCCCCGGCGGACCCATTCGAACTGGGCCCGCAGGCGGATGCGCCGGTCTGCATGGCCGAGCAAGCGGGTCAAGGACTCGGCCGTGTGCCCTTTCAATCCGTCTCGAAGCAGCCCTTGCACCTCACGTCGGAGCGGGGATCCGCTGGCTTTCGGATCATCCAACACCCAGATGGCTCCTTTGCCGTCCGGGTTCCACATCCCATCCCAATCACCGACAAACAGCGATCCATCCGGGCTAAAGGCCAGACAACTGGCCATCATGCCTGTCAGAACCGATCGCTCATCCACCATTTCGAAACCGGCCCCGCGAGCACGCGCCTTGAAGGTAGTCACCTTTTTCACGGGAAATTGAATGAGGAAGAAATGATCCCGGTAGGCCTCGCTCAGGGCAGTGCCGGGATTGTGGACCAAGCTTCCTGGACCCACCGAATAGTTGGTGATCGGCGGAGTGATGTAAGCGGGTTGGTCAGGATGGGTCGGCACCCACAGGTGCTCGTCCATCCAGGGATTGTAGTCCGGTTGCCGGGTGATGGATTTCCAACCCGGGTCGCGAAATTGCCAATTGAGTCGCCAGCCAGAATCGCTGCCCTCGGCAATGTGGACGAAGCGCTCCCGCTCCTCCCGCAAGTCGCCATCGTTGTCCACGGCGAAGAAGTTACCGTCGTCATCGAAGGCGATTTCCTGGGGGTTGCGCAGGCCCGTGGCATAGACCTCTAGGTTCGATCCGTCGGTGCTCATTCGCAGGACGCCTCCGGTGTTCGGGTGCCGAAGGATTCGGCCTTCGCGATTGGTGACCGAGAACCCGTTGTCACCACAGGAAAAGTAGAGTTTCCCATCGGGCCCGATGATGAGGCCATGCAAGTCGTGACCGTCGAAGGCGGCGTGGACACCAAACCCGCGGAACTCCGTTTGCTGGGTGTCCGCGATCCCATCGTGATTGGTGTCGCTGAATCGTTTCAGTTCGGGATAGCCCGTCACCCACACGGAGTCGTCCCAGGGGAGAACCCCGGCCACGACTCCGGAGATCTCCTCATTGAATCCCTCGGTGAAAATTTGCGAGCGATCGGCGTGCCCGGTGTTCTGGGTGTCTTCCAATCGTCGAATACGTTCTTTAATCGGCTCGAGGTCGTGCCAGTCGTGGACCCCATCTCCGTTGAGGTCCCGCAGCCAGGGTGCATTTTCCTGACTCCGTTCCGGGGCCATCCAGCGGCGGAAGGCACTGCGAAGGTCTCCCACTGATTGGTTGGCCAGGTCTTCCACCAACCATTCGCGGTGGCTGCGTATATCGATGTCGACCGTGCCGCGCCGTGCTGTCTCGGCGACATACAGCACCCCTCGGTCATCAAAGCTCAGCGCGACCGGATCCATGACCTGAGGCTCTCGGGCCCAGAGGGAGAGGCTCAAACCCTTGGCGGCAACCGCCTTGGCCGCGGGTTCGTCCGATCGGATCGAGCCGGTGGTCAGCAGTGCGGCCAGGGTGAGGCAAAGCCAATGGATGAAGGATGATTTCATGTCGAAGGACCGATGACGCAGATGCAGGGAAACACTGTGAAAAGGTCTAGGTTGGTTGTCGAAGTATCCTGCAACGCACTTCCAGGGTCGAGTTTGCCTCTCGGTCGGTCGATTTCGGGGTCGAGAGTTTCAGCACCCCGAGAGGACGCCTCGGCAGCGGTTCATCGGTGAAGAACCTGTGAATAACTTTCGGGAGCCGGTCGTGGCGGAAGCAATGCTTACGTTGCTAAGTTACCCAAAGTATTTACCGAATGAACCTCCAACTACTAGCCATGCTCGGTGTCGCTCTTGTCGCGATGGCGTCTTTGGAGGCTTCGCCGCTTCGGGACGCCTTGGCCATGATCGAGACGGGGGCCTCCTCTCCGGTCGCGGGTGATCCAGACCACGTGATTGGTGGCTCGGGTGAGGTGAGCCGATTCCAAATCATGCCCGGAGTTTGGAAGGCCTACACGAAGTCGAAAAACCATACCAACCCTGAGGTGGCTTGGACCGTCACCCGGCGTATCTTGGCCGATCGGGTGGGCAACTTTGAGAAGGCCACAGGGCGTCCGCCAGAACCCATCGAGGTGTATTTGCTTTGGAACAAGCCCGGACACTTCGAGGGAGTTGGGTACCGTCTCGAACGAGTGTCCCGCATTTATCGCGACCGCGCCCAACGCTTCCAAAATCTGTACATCACGATGGGCGGAGGCCCCGTGACACGGCCGGCGCTGATAGACGCCCCAGGGATTGTGGAGGTTCATTGAGGCCCGCAGCATGTCGGTCGGCTCGTTCATGAGTCGGGGTTTGCTCCTCCCGCCTGAACGAGATTGTCTTCGGCGACACGAGCGAGCCCCAGAGGTTAAACCCGCTCTAACTTGATCGGGTAGGAGCGGCCGGAGGCGAATTGGGCCACGTACAGGCTGCCCTCGGTGTCGACCGCCAGGTCGTGCGGGTGCTGGAAGAGTTCTTCGCGGTGGGCCATGGGGCGCAGTTTACCGTCAGAGTCATATTCCGGAGCCGTGCCGCCGATGTTGGACACCACGCGCAGCGAGGAATCCAAGACGGAGACGAATCCCCGGCAGTTGCGGTCCTTCGGCCAATTGTCGCCCAAGTGCGCCACGAAATAGTGATCGCCCACGCGACGGATTTGCCGGGGATTGCCGCCGGGCAAGGGGATGGTTCCCAAGGCACGGCCGTCGGTGCTCATGCGCAGCAGGTGTTGTTGGTCGCTCATGGCGATGAGCAAGGTCGGCTCGCCCGAACTCAGGACATCCATCATTCCGCCATGAGGCCCCCAATGAACGATGCCCCCCTCCGCGCCTCCAAAGACCTTTTTGAACTCTCCGTCGGCCCCGTAGTGCAGGATGTAATCGCGTCCATAGCCATCGAGCACGAAGAACTCGCCGTTGGGTAGGTGCAAGGTCCAGGACGGACGGTATTCGTCGGGCTTAGGATATTTGCCCGTGTTTTTCGGTAGCGACCATTCTTGAAGGATCTTGCCGTCCGGAGTGGCCTTATACCAACTAACCTAATTGCCCGGTATAATGTTTCCGGAGGAAGCGTTTGCTTGAAGCAGG
>JAPLUF010000094.1:3347-6139 GCA_026397755.1 Verrucomicrobiota bacterium | reverse complement strand
GTTCCAGGAATCCGGGTGGCGATGGAGCGGAACGTGTCGCGGATCTCCGACGGGGCGTCGGGCTTGGGGTCGAAGGTTTCGTGCTGTGGGGGGCCTCCAGCCAAAAAGATGAGGATGCAGGCCTTGGCTTGACCAAACCGGGAGCCTGTTCCGGTGCTAGCGAGTGATCCCAAGGCGCGGTTGCTCGGATCAAGAAGGTCGGACAGGGACAGTCCGAAGGCGCTCAAACCACCCACCCGAAGCCAGTCGCGCCGGCTGCTCAAGGGGCCGCTGCAGGGGATCCGGGGAACATTCATGGCGCGGGAGATTCTGAGAACAATGTGTCACGGGGACAGGCTCTGGTCCATGGTCAATTCAAGGGCGTGAGTTGAACTTTCGAGAATATTTCATTCAGCGCATTCCGCTGCTGTGCCCATTCCATGGCGAGGCGGATTGCCTGCCACGTGGAGCTCGGTCACCTTGGGTTCCATGATGACGATCCGCAGGGGGCATGAGCGCGGGCACGCGGACCATGGTTGGTTGGACTCCTTCCACACCTTCAGTTTTGCCGATTATCACGATCCTCGTTGGATGGGGTTCCGCAGCCTGCGAGTCATCAACGATGACCGGGTGGCGCCGGGAATGGGCTTTGGTATGCATCCTCACCGGGACATGGAGATCCTTACTTATGTCCTGACTGGAGCCTTGGAGCATCGAGATTCCATGGGCAATGGGCGGGTGATCCGGGCGGGTGATGTGCAGTACATGGCCGCCGGGACGGGGGTGCATCACAGTGAGGTGAACCCGTCAGGCGAGGATTGGGTCCACCTGCTCCAAATCTGGATCGTACCTGAACGCCGGGGAGTCTCGCCTCGGTATGAGGAGAAATCCATGGCAGGGGCCGCCTCAGGGGTTCTGCATCTGGTTGCCAGTCGTGAGGGTCGGAACGGTTCCATGGCCATTCATCAGGATGCCGACCTTTGGCTCGGGAAACTGCAGGCCGGAGATCATCTTCAGCTCCCATTGATATCTCATCGCCAAGCCTGGGTTCATGTGGCCGAGGGGCAACTGGTGCTCAACGGAGAGGCGTTGTCGGCAGGCGACGGTGCAGCGGTGTCCGAGTCCGAGGGGTTGGTGTTGACGGCCACCGCTCCGACTCAGGTGCTCATCTTTGATCTGGGCTAATAGACGACCGCTTCTACGCAGCAGTGTCCGTCGGACAGGGAGTAAAACCCCCAACTTTGCCGAAGTGTTCCACAGAAATCACGAGTGCCCCGGAGGAACTTGTTTCCGCGGGCTTCGAAGAGAATGAAAACGAGCGGAAGATCGGACAGAAGAAAACCGCGAAAGGGGAAACGATGGCTCCAGAGGAAGGGCTCGAACCTTCAACCCATCGGTTAACAGCCGATTGCTCTACCATTGAGCTACTCTGGAACACCGAAATGAGCCGGGACGGTAGGCGGTTTTCTGGAGGGTCGTCAACCGCGAGTTCGAGTTTGTCAGTGGGAGCTTGCGGGCACTGAGGGTTTCTTCTGAAAGATTAGAATGTGCTGACGGGGTAGGTTGGTCAGGTTCTCAACGAATGCCAGCCGCGGGTGCAACGCCATTTCTTTCCGGACTTGGGCCGCCGTCATTTTGTGCAGGGGCTTGATGGGGATCCAGCGCTCTTCGCCGCGGTATTCGACGAAGACGAGTCGGCCTCCCGGCTTGAGTGCATCGGTCATGCGACGGGTCATCTCCAACGGGTGATCGCACTCGTGGTAAACATCTACCAGGAGGATGAGGTCGAGGGTGTTGTCTGGCAGTCGGGGGTCGGTGGTGGTGCCCAGCACCGGAACCACGTTGGTAATGCCACGCACCAATAGGTTGGTGCGCAGAAACGCAATCATCTCCGGTTGGATGTCGTTCGCATAAACCTTGCCGGTCGGACCCACGACTCGGGCCATACGCCAAGTCAGGTAACCGCTGCCCGCGCCGACATCGCCGACCTGATACCCTGGCTTGAGACTCAGGGCGCTCACTAGGCGATTCGGGGCTTCCTCGGTTTCACGCTCTTCCCTCTCCAGCCAGGGTGCCCCCTGATGGGACATGAAATGAGCAATCTCGCGGTCGACGAACCACTTGCCCGTTCCGTCGAAGGATCCCGGGCGGTATTCGTAGGTGGGCGGTGGGGTTGGTTGCGACGGATCCGCAGCCCGGAGTGCCAACCACCCGATACTAATGAGGAGAAAGTAGAAAAAGTGTTTCATGGGTCAACGGTTCGGAGTGCAGGCTTGTACAAAGGCCCGGAACATTCGGGCGTGTTCGGGATGGGTCCCGTAGAGGCGTTCAGGATGGAATTGGACCGAGGCGAACCATGGTAACAGTCCGGCACTTTCCGCCCGAAGCTCAGTCCCTTCGATAACCCCGTCGGCCGCACTGAGCGTTACCCGAAGCGGGTCGGCCAATTGGTGGATGGCCTGATGATGCGTGCTATTCACACCCAGAGTCTTGGTTCGGTAAATGGCGGATGCCTGAGTGTCTGGAACAATCTCGACGGGGTGAACCACTTCGAATCGTCGGCTCATTTGGGCGTGAGGGATATCACCGGGACGCTGGGAGGGGAGGTCCACATAGAGCGATCCCCCGAGGGCCACGTTGACGAGTTGATGCCCTCGGCAAATGGCCAACAGCGGCTTGGGGTGCCGAAAGAGTTCATCCAACAAAGTCAACTCCATCACGTCGCGATCCGGTTCTGGGAACTCGCAACGCTCCAGCAGATCCGAGGGAACCTCGGGCCAGTAGAGCTTTGGATGGATGTCGTCACCGCCGGT
>JAPLUF010000094.1:0-3315 GCA_026397755.1 Verrucomicrobiota bacterium | reverse complement strand
TGCTCGTTCCAAATACTCGGTCAAACGCCCACGGTGGGTCAGTTGTGGCAATGCCAGAGGAAGGCCTCCGGCATCCAAAATAGCCTCCAGGTACCGACTGCTGACGCTGATGGAGTGATCAGGAAACTCCGCCCCGACGGCGTGGGTACTGGGCGTCACCAGAATGATCGGGCGGCTCATAAGTTTCAGTCTGTTCCGAAATTACAGCGATTCAAACGGGAAACCCTCTGGCTCACTCAAACCGGTATTCGGGAAACTGTTCCCGGATGTGTTTACGCACAGCTTCGATGTGTTCGGGTGGGTATCGGCGGCGCACATAGCCCCGTTCCAGGGCGTCGAGCAGCTCCAGCCAGTCCAAGAGCGGCGGTTCGGGCATCGAAACCCACTCGATGTCCGAGCCTCGCCGCTTGGAGCGTTCGAAGAACTTCCACTGGACCCCCACATGCTGGGCGTAAACGTGGCGTTTGATTCCGTCGGGTCCCGGGGTTGTCCACCCGATGTCTGCTTTGGCTCCCATGATCTGTGTCAGGATTCAGTTTCCGGCAAATCAACTGAGGCGACCGCCATGGCGGCGATGCCTTCTTCTCGGCCGACGAAACCCATGGTTTCGTTGGTCGTGGCCTTCACACCGACCTTGCCTATTGGGATGCCCAGCGCGGTGGCGATGTGGGTCTTCATGGCGGTAATGTGAGGATAGATTTTGGGTTCTTCGGCGATGAGGGTGGCGTCGATGTTGACGATCCTTCCGCCCCGTGCCTTGACCCGACGGGCGGCCTCTTCGAGGAAGATTCGACTCGGGGCATTCCGCCAGGCCGGGTCGGTGTTGGGGAAGAGATGTCCGATATCAACCTCGCCGATCGCCCCGAGGACAGCATCGGTGATGGCGTGAAGCAGGGCGTCGGCGTCTGAGTGACCGTCCAAGCCCTTGCTGTGCGGAATCTCGACGCCCCCCAGGACCAGCCTGCGGTCGGGGACCAGACAATGGACATCGTATCCGATGCCGACGTGTACCATGCCGGACACTCTATGGCCGGTGGGGCCCGGCGTGAATGCGGAAAACGCGATGGATTCTTGGGTCGCTCACATCAGCTTCAGCTTGGGGAGGTCTTGTGAGTCGACCAGTCCTACCGGTTCCTTGCGGGCGTTGACCACGATCAGGTCGTCGATGTTGCGATCGTTAAAGATCCTCAGAGCATCCACGGCCAGCGCGTCGTCACGGATGGTGATGGGGTTGCGGGTCATGACCTCCTTCAGCGGTCGTTGAAGGAGGTTCTCGTGGGCCGCCAGCCGGCGGCGAAGATCTCCGTCGGTGAACACACCGACCAAGCGTCCTTTGCCGTCGACCACGCTGACCGAGCCGGTCTTGGCGTGCGTCATAGTCAGGAGCCCGTCCTGGACGGTCTGATCCTGGCGGGCCACGGCGTTTCGCTCATCGCGTCGCATGATGTCGCCGACCTTGTAGAGCAGGGCACGACCGATGGCACCGGCCGGGTGGCGTTGGGCGAAGTCCTGCTTCCGAAACCCGCGGGCGGTCATCACCGCGATGGCTAGGGCGTCGCCCATCACCAGTGTGGCAGTGGTGGAAGCCGTTGGGGCTAGATTGAAGGGACAGGCTTCTCTGGGAACTCGAATATCTAGGATCACATCGCTGTGTTGACCCAGGGTGGACCTCGGAGTGCCGGTCAGTGCGATGATTTGGACGGAAAACCGACGGAGCGCCGGCAGGAGGTCGTTCCACTCCGAAGACTCTCCCGAATAGCTCAACGCGAGGATCAAGTCGCCATCCTGCACGATGCCAAGGTCTCCATGTAGGGCGTCTACCGGATTGAGGACCACCGCCGTGGAGCCCGTGCTGCTGAGCGTGGCTGCGATCTTTTTGCCGATGTTGCCTGACTTGCCGACACCCAGCACGACGATCTTCCGGCGGGCTGAAAGTGTCGCGCAAACCAACTCCACTCCACGGTCGAAGGATTCGTTGAGGGATCCTCTCACGGAGCGCAGGGCGGCCAATTCAATGTCGAAGACCTGACGGGCGAGTTTCAGATGGCTCACCCGGCAACGGTGTCACCGGTGGGGCTGCGGATCAATGGTTCGACCGGATCGATGAGCCTTCGAGCGGGGGCGGACGGTTTCCTGTGATCGTTTCCACATAGGATCTGAGGGTTTCGATGAGGGTGCTCATCACGGCAGTAGGGGTCCCTTGCCAGACCGCTCCCAAACGCAGTGGGGTAATGTCGGAGATCGGGAGTACCCTCAGATCTTTGGCGAGGGAACTCCCAGGGATAGCCAGACTGAGTCCGATTCCGAATCCGCTTTGGACGTAGACCTCGACCAACTCCAAATCGGTGACCTCGACTCGGGAAGGCCATTCGAGCGAGCGGCTCTCTAAAAACTCCCGGAAGCGACGGGGAGCCAACTCAACAGCGGTGATGGAAATGAGTGGGTCTTCCAGGCTTTCCATCGCCAAGGCCTCGAAGATTTCCGAGGCGTTCCGGAATCGAGATGCCTTGGGTACCAGCAAGACAAGTGGTAGTTCTAGCAACGGCAGGTGGTTCAGGCCTTTGGCGCCTTGGCCTTCGAGCAAGGTGATCGCGAAGTCCAGTTCCTGACGCTCCAACCATGCTTCCACCTGAGGCTGCTGACCTGCCCGCAGCGTGAGTTGGAGGTGAGGGAAGCGTTTGCGCACCTCTTGCAACACTCGAGGCAAGTGGTCCCGGAGTGCCACCACCGGGGCGGCTACCCGTAGGATCTCCCGGGAAGTGCTTCGGAGCCGTTTTTCTATGTTGGCCAGTTCGCCGAAGAAGGGGCGGATAAACTCGTAGAGATCTGTGCCCGCTGGCAGCAGTTCAAAAGGGCGTCGGCGAAAGAGCTTCACTCCTAGGTAGGATTCCAGTTGGAGCAGTTGACCGCTGATGGCGGGTTGCTGGATTCCATAGGGCATGTTGCGCACCGCTTCCATAATGCCGCCGTGCCGCGCCACATAATAAAAAAGCTCCAGATGGTGCACATTCATTACGCTAAACAACCACGGTGACGTTTGTTGGGCAATGATGGCTTCCGCGCGTTTTTGCCCGTCTTTGGGATTCCCTTTGACGGTGGGTGCAGTGAAACTACAGCGAAGCCTTCACCAAAACTGTTCGTTAACCGAGTTCGTATGAAGATCCCCTCTTCCACCGTCGTAGCGGCGAGCCTCACGGCCTTCGCGGCCCAGGCCGACGTCGATTTTTCCAAGGATATTGCCCCGATCCTCACCGAGCACTGTCTCAAGTGCCACGGCACCGAGAAACAGAAGGGCAAATATCGTGTAGATTCCAA
>JAPLUF010000121.1 GCA_026397755.1 Verrucomicrobiota bacterium | reverse complement strand
TGCAACGAGGCCACCGAGTCGTCGAAAGTCAGCACCACGAGCTTGTCGGGGATGTGTTGCCTGCTGCTGACCTGAGGGATAGGGCGGGCCAAGAACTCCCGCCGGAGCCGCTGCAGTTCGGCGGTGGGATCTTCTCCTTCGTAGAACCACACCCAACCGCGAGCCTCACGCGTCTCGCCGGGCGGGCAATCCGTCAACCGCGGATCGGCGTGGATGCACGGCACCAAAGGGTTCTGCCAGACCCGGTTCAGCCCGTCCCACGCGGTGATGACCCAACGACGTCCGCTGGCATCCGATGCGGCCGCAAACGGGGCTTCGAGGATCCTCCGACCCGCCGCGGCGTTGGTGAACCCGGCGGCCTGCCCGAGCATCACACAAACCTGGGCGCTGAGTTGCCGCAACGCCTGCGTACCGCCATTGCGCACCCACCATTGGAACTCCGCGTGGCGCACATCCGATTTCACACGGACACCGAAGGCAACGCCGTCGGGTAGCGTCCGGGTCATGGCCATCGACCCATCGGCGCGCCGACTCCATTCCACCGGTTCCAGACGCTGACCCGCCTTCTCCCAGATCGTCGGCACGTGCTGGTGGGCGAGGTAATTCAGTCCCAGGTGAGACCAAATCGCCTCCGGAACATCGACCACCACGTAGCCGCCGCCTTCCCACGGGGTGAACAGGCTAACCTTGGTATCGCGCTGCGGATGAATCGCGCCCTCAAAAAATCCCAGCCGCGGATGCCGGCCGCCGGGGTATGGCAGGAGGCGGATCGTTCCGTCGGCGTTGGTGAAACCCGTTGGGCCGGGTCCGACCGAAGACGCCTCCGACGGCGCGCCCCACTGCTTCACGGCCGCCGCGATGACCTCATCTCCCAACCCCGTGGCAGCGCGGACCTCGGCCGCCGTGAACCGGTGGAAACGAATCATGTTCTCCAACCACTCGGCCTGATCGACCGCGCCTTGAGGAGGCCGCACCGTCGAGGCCTGCGGTTCTGCGACGGCCGCGCCGATCCAAACCAGCGACAACAACCACGAAAGCCAGCCAAGCCTCGCGCAGATTCTCAAAGGATTCATGTTGGGATAGACCTCTCTATCGACCAAACCCCGCTCGCCCGCCAGCCCGAATGCCCGGCAACGGGACAGCGCTCGGCGCACGGAGCGGCGGAAATGAGGCGATCGGAACCTCAGATGTTTTGAAGTTCCGTCAGTCAAAGCACGCTGTGGTGTCTGCACCATTGGCAGCAGCCATGCTCAACCTGCGCCCCCCCCCGATTCGCCGCCCTCAACCCCGCGTGACTGAGCTTGTAGGTCTGGTATCGGGGGAGCGTCTGGCGTGCTTGGCAGCGCCCTGTGGCCCGCTACCAGACCCAGGCGCAGCTCGCACCTGTCGTCAAATTTCGAATGCTCCCAGTTGCCTTTAATGCCACAGAGGGCAAAATGCCATCATGATTAAAACTCAATTTCAACTTCCAGATCAGCTCTATTACAAAGCCAAGGCGATAGCCGAGCAGCGGGAATGGTCGCTCGCAGAGGTGGTGCGTCGAGGCATCGAATACATGGCTTTAGCCTATCCGGTGCAGGAAACAGCGGGAGGTTGGGAACTTCCCATCCTCAAAGGAAGCGCCTTTGACCCGAACTTCGACAAATTGGACCTCAAAGCCCTCTCCGAAAACGAAGAACTCATCCGCCACTTAGAATGATCGGCATTGATACCAATCTCCTGCTCTATTCGCTCAATCCTGCTTCAGAGTGGCATGGTAGTGCGGTGAGTTTCCTGCGGCAAAACTTTGGGGTTCCCTCGGTGCGTGTCGCCATTGCGGATTACGTTCTGATGGAATTGTATATTCACCTAAGGAACCCAGTAGTCATGGCGCACCCGCTTTCAGCCGTAGCGGCCAGAGATTTAGTGATCTCCTATTGGAAAATACCCAACGTCATGAGAATCGAAAATGCCCCTATTATGGACGCGGTATGGGCGCTGGCTGGGGGCAAGAATTTTGCTCGTCGGCGGATCTTTGATGCTCGGCTCGCACTGACATTGCGTCACAATGGAGTGACCCATCTGGCCACCTCCAATGTGAAGGACTTTCAAGGGTGGGGCTTCGAAAAAGTCTGGAATCCTCTGCTGCCATGATTGCAATGCAGCATGGACTACGATGGCTGGCAGTCTGCCTCCCGAGTCTGCGGATGAATAGGATTACGGACTGCAGAGCAGGCCGGAATAACCGCTGCTGAAGCGTAGCGGATTCAAAACGCAGCGAATCGTCTCGGAAAGCCAATCCATGGAGTTGGAAGCCGAGCCAAAGGCACTGCGAGTTAGAGACCCACCCATTCAGTCCGCCTGACGGCACAGTCTCAGTGCCCCGAAGGGTGGGATCGTTGCAATTACAAATCGGCATCCTTCAATGCCGTGAGCCGGGGGGTACGGGCGTGCCGGAGTCGTGTCAGGAAACCCACGAACTCCGGCAATGCTCCGTTCAACCGATGGCCCGTTGGGAACCCGAGGCGGCCCGAGCCACCGGCACACGAGCCTTCACCTCTTCGATGAGGCGCTCGACCGTCAGGCCATGCTTCTGGCGGAGGTAATCAACGCTGGAGGCGTGCTCGATGAACTGGTCGGGCCAAGCCAAGCGATACACCGGCGTCTGGATGGCGGCCTCGCTAAAGCACTCGAGCACGGCGCTGCCGTAACCGCCCATGGCCACATGGTCTTCGAGAGTCGCAACAATGTCGGCAGCAGCACCGAAGAACCGATGCACCTCGGTGTCGAGCGGCTTGAAGTAGCGGGGGTTGATGACCGCCACATCGAAGCCATCGGCGCGCAGTTTCGCTGCGGCCTGACGGGCGAGCGTGAGCATGGGCCCAAGTCCGAACAGGGCCACCTTCACCGCACCGGGCTTGTTCTCGAACTGCGAGTCCACCTTGGCCTTGCCGATTTCCATCACGGCGGGCTGGTCCTTAATGGGCACACCCTCGGCGTTGCCGCGCGGGTAACGAATGGCCACCGGATGCGACTGCAGGGTGGCGGTGAACATCATGTCCTGAAGTTCATCCTCGTCGGCCGGAGCCATGCCGATGATCAGCGGCAGGCAGCGCAAGTAGGAGATGTCGAACAACCCGTGGTGGGTCGGACCGTCGTTGGCGCTCAAGCCGGCACGGTCCATACAGAAGATCACCGGCAGGTCCTGGAGACAGACATCGTGATGGATGCAGTCATAGGCCCGCTGGAGGAAGGTGCTATAAATGGCCACCACCGGATGGAAGCCCATGGTCGCCATGCCGGCGGCGAAGATCACCGCATGTTCTTCGGCAATACCGACGTCGTAGTACTGACCCGGCACTGCCTGCTCTAGGATTTTGAGACTCGTGCCGCTGGGCATAGCCGCAGTGATGCCGACAACAGATTTGTCCTTCTGGCACAGCTTGACCATCGTGCGACCGAACACTTCCTGCCACATCGGAGCGGCTCCGTCCTTCGGCGGCGGGGTCTGGCCAGTGACCGCGTCGTAGGAACCCAACCCGTGGAATTTCTCAGGGTACTTCAGCGCCGCTTCGTAGCCCTTGCCCTTCTGGGTAAGCACATGGATGACCACGGGCTCGTTGCAAGTCTTGGCGAACTCCAGAGTGCTGACCAACAACGGGATGTTGTGCCCGTCGATGGGTCCCAGGTAACGCAGGCCGAATTCTTCAAACAACAACGCGCTGCCATGGCCGCCACGGCCATCCGCATCGACGGGGTTGTTAGCAGGCTCCAAGGCGAGCGAGTTGGCGATCCCCTTGAGGGCCTCCTCAGTCTTGGCGCCCAGCATGGCCACCTGTTCACCGCGGGGCAGTCGCTTGAGCCAGTTGTTAAAATCCCGGGACAACCGGTTGTAGCGAGGGCTGGCGGTCAGTTTGCCCAGGTATTCGGCGATGGCGCCGACGTTCTTGGCGATGGACCACTCATTGTCATTGAGGATGCCAATGAACTTCTTGGTCGTGCACTTGATGTTGTTGAGTGCCTCGAAACTGATGCCGTTGGTCAGGGCCGCGTCACCGAAGATGCAGACGACGTTCTCGTCGGTCTTCTTCTGATCGCGCGCGGCGCACATGCCCAAGGCGGCCGACAAGGACGTGCCGGCATGGCCGGCCCCATAGCAGTCGTGTTCGCTCTCGGTCCGGAGGGCGAACCCATTGAGCCCATCGGTGGTTCGGATGGTACGGAACCGGTCTTTTCGGCCGGTCAGGATCTTGTGGACATACACCTGGTGACTGACATCCCAAACAAACTTGTCTTTGGGTGTCTCAAAGACCCGGTGCAGGGCGATGGAGAGTTCAACGACGCCGAGGTTGGGGCCCAGGTGCCCGCCACTCTTGGCCAACCCCTGAATCAACTCCTGCCGTATGTCTACAGCCAGTTCGGTCAATTGCTCAGGGGTCAACTTCTTGACGTGCGACGGATGATCCACCATTTCGAGATATCGGCTCATGTTGTTGGGACTACGGACAAAAAACACATTCCTCAGGCAGCGCCCAAGGAGTCTTCTGAAAGTGGTTGGGTCGTCAGTACGCCTTCGAGGCTTTCCTCCAACTTGCGCACTTTGACTTCGGCTTCACTGAGCCGGTCCTGACACAGCTTGGCCAACGCGGCCCCTTCTTCGAAACGCTGGATCAGCTGATCCAAAGGCAGATCGTCGGACTCCATCGCCTCGACGATGGACTCCAGCTTCTTCAATGACTCTTCGAATGAAGAGCCATTCTCCGCCGTGGGAGCGGATTTGGCAGCCTTTGACACGGCCGGAAAATGCGTCGAAAGACCTGGCTTTGCCTAGCGGTAATTTGAGAACTGCTCAAAGCCGACCGGCCCGACACCCCTCGCAGCAGGTCCCCTCGAGGTGATCAGACCGGTTCTTTGGTGTTCCCCTTTGAGGGCATAAGGCGTTTGAATCACTGCGTGCTGAGCACGCTACGGATCAAGAATTTGGCGCTGGTAGCGGACCTCACCTTGGAGCTGCAACCAGGCTTCTGCGCCATCACAGGAGAAACCGGGACCGGCAAGTCAGTCATCCTCGGGGCGCTGAACCTCGTGCTCGGCCGCCGCGCCGATCGGGGTGCCCTTCGATCCGGAGCTGAGTCGTGCACGGTGGAGGCTGTCTTTGATGTGCAGAACTTGCGAGCCCCCCTACCCCGCTTTCTTGAGGAGCGTGGTCTGGAGCCTTGCGAATCTGGGCAACTCGTTCTCAAGCGGACCTTCACTGCGGCGGGCACCAACCGCCAATTCGTCAACGGAAGCCCCACCTCTCTGGCCACTCTGGAAGAGATGGGAGGCTGGCTCATCGATCTCCACGGCCCGCACGACCATCAGTCCCTGCTCCAACCCCGGCTTCAACTCAGCCTGGTGGACGCCTACGGAGGACTGAATTCCCAACGAGAGTCCTTTGCTGAACAACTGAGCCGGAGGTCGCGCCTTCAACAGGCCAAGGCCGCGCTCATCGTGGACGAGCGCACCTACGCGCAACAAATCGACCTGCTTCGCCATCAGGTCCGGGAGATTTCCGACGCCCGGTTGCGACCCGGTGAGGAAACCGAGCTGGAGGCCGAGCACGGTCGGGCCGCGAACGCAGCGCGACTGCTCGAATTATCGCAAACTGCCCTAGCCACCCTCGGTGAGGCAGACGACGCCACCCTCACCAGCCTTGGCACGGTCGGGCGCTCCCTTCAGGACCTTGCACGAATTGATTCCGGTGCCCAATCGCTGCTGGAGATCCAGGTCCAAGCCGCAGGGTTGATCCGGGAATTGCAGAGCGAACTGTCCCGCTACTCCGACCGGATCGATCTAGATCCCCAACGGTTGGCCGAACTCGAGGAGCGCCTGAACCTCCTCCAATCGCTCCAGCGGAAGTACGGGGGCTCCATTGAAGAAGTCATCGCATTTGGTGACGAGGCCCGACAGCGACTGGAATCTCTGGAGAGCCGAGACGCCGAATTGGAACGCCTCAACCGCGAACTTCAGGAATTGGAGCAAGAGCTTTGCAAACTTGGAAAATCTCTCTCGGAACACCGTCAATCTGTGCTGTTGGGGTTGAACCGGGCCGCCGAGGGTGAACTATCCAGCCTCGGATTTCGACAGAGCCGCTTCGAGGCCGCCCTCACCCATGACCTCGATCCTGCCCATGCCACCGAAACCGGGATGGACCGAATGGAATTCCAATTCGCTCCTAATCCCGGCGAGCCCGCGCGCCCCCTGAGGTCCATCGCCTCCAGTGGTGAGCTCGCCCGGGTCATGCTGGCCCTCAAGACCGTCTTGGCCGATCAGGATGCGGTCCCGGTCCTGGTCTTCGATGAAGTCGATGCGAATGTCGGAGGCGAGACCGCCCACGCAGTCGGCCAGAAGATGGCGACCATCGCCTCGAAACATCAGGTGCTGTGCATCACGCATTTGGCCCCGGTGGCCGCCGCGGCTTCAACGCACTATCAGGTGATAAAGGAAGTGCGCGACGGACGCACTGAATCCCACATCCAGACACTGAATCGAGCCGAGCGCGTGGCTGAACTAGGCCGAATGCTCGGAGGGGGTGCGGCCGCACAGCGGCATGCCCAAGAGCTTTTGGCGCAGCTCTTGTCCCAACCGGCTTCCTGAAACGCGGCCCCAGAGTTTCCGACCATGTCTCCCATCACCTCGCTGAGCGTCACGCGATTCAACCTGGCCCTCATCCACTCTTGGGCCATCGCGACCGACGTGCAATTGGGGCGGGTCGCTGGCAAGTCGGAATACCCGGTCGTGATCGTGGCCTTGAAAGATTCACTGGGCCGCAGCGGAACGGGCGAAGCGTCCCCGTCCAGCCAGTACGGGGAAACTTGGGAAACGGTTGCCCGATTCCTGCAACGGATCGACGCCTCCCGACTTTCCTTCGACAATTTGCCAGATTCCCGGGCCTATCTGGAATCGCTGCCCGATCCAAGCATGCCGGCGCGATGCGCGGTGGACATCGCCTTGCTCGATGGTGCGGCCCGGGCTGCTCGATGGCCGCTCCACCAATTCCTCGGACTCGGTTTCCCAGCTGATGGCGCGTGTTCCTCCTTCACCATCGGCCTAGACACACCGGACCGGATGGAGGCCAAGGCCCGAGAAGCAGCCCGGTATCCGATCTTGAAGATGAAGCTGGGGTCACCCACAGACGCTGCCAACTTGGCGGCCGTACGACGAGCGGCCCCGGGCAAGCTCATCCGGGTGGATGCCAATGCGGCTTGGAAGACCCGTGAGGAGGCCCTGGACCGAATCCTCAACCTCGCTGATGACGGCAATATCGAGTTCGTGGAGCAACCCATGCCTCCCGATGCCTCCGAAGCCGATGCCCGCTGGCTGAAAGAACGTTCCCCGCTGCCCTTGGTGGGTGACGAATCGTACCAGGACGCGCGGGATGCCGAGCAGTGTGCACGGTGCTTCCACGGCGTGAATGTGAAGTTGGTTAAAACCGGCGGGGTGACCGCCGCCAAGGAGGCCCTCGAGACAGCCAGAAAATTAGGCCTCAAGACGATGCTCGGCTGCATGATCGAGTCTTCGGTGCTCATTAGCGCCGCGGCGCACTTGGCTTCGCTCGCCGATTGGCTCGACCTCGACGGCAACGTTCTCATCACCAACGATCCCTTCGAGGGAGTGCGCAATTTCGACGGTTGTATCCGCTTCGAAGGCGCTCCGGAGCCCTTTGGGTTGCAGACCCTGCAACGCCCCGGCAGCCAAGGGTTCCCTCTCGGACGCGTTTGATCTTTCTGCTGCGATCCGCGGATCGGGCCGAAAATTCAGAGGAATAGACCCAACCCCTCGGCCGGATCTAGTCGGTCAAATTCCTCGGACTTGCGGTCCTTTTCCAAAGCCCTCGCGAACGATCTGTCGCACAAAAACAAAACAGGCGGGAATCTCTTT
The DNA here is from genome assembly GCA_026397755.1 of Verrucomicrobiota bacterium. Lineage (GTDB taxonomy): Bacteria > Verrucomicrobiota > Verrucomicrobiia > Limisphaerales > UBA9464 > SXXZ01. Next base: position 3,691 of record JAPLUF010000121.1, on the reverse strand, counting down.
TGGAAGACTCCCGCCCGCTTGAAATAAAACTCTCGGATACTTAGGCCTGAGCGCCTGCAGCCGAAACGCCTCCGACCGGTGCCATCGCGCCCATCGCCGGGCGCTTGCCCTTGTGCCACCACACTACCAGCGCACTGGCAATGTATATGGAGGAATAGGTGCCAGTGATAATGCCCACCAGGAAGGTGAAGGCGAAGTCGTTGATGGCGCCACCACCGAAGACGTACAGGGAGATCGTCGCCAAGAACACCGTTCCCGAGGTGATGATCGTACGGCTGAGGGTTTGGTTCAGTGCCCGATCGATGATCTCGTTAAAGGAACCCGCGGCTCCCATCTTCAGATCTTCGCGAATACGATCAAAGATCACGATGGTGTCGTTGATCGAGAAACCAATAATGGTCAGAAGTGCTGCCACAAAGGTGGCATTGAACTGACGTCCCTCGCCCACGGTTCCGGTCAGACAGTACCAACCAATGGTCATCAGCACGTCATGCGCCACCGCAACCACGGCGGCCACAGCGAAGCTAAATTCATAGCGGAAGGCCACGTAGACCAAGATGCCGAAGAGCGACAGAACCGAGGCGATGACGCCCGACTTCTGGATCTCCTTGCCGATAGTGGCTCCAACCGAGTCCATACGGACACGCTCGAACTTGGACTCTGGAAACGCCTTCTTGAGCACTTCCTCGGCCTTCAAGCCGGCATCCTTGGCAGCCGTGATCGACAAATAATCGCGCTTGGTCGATCCGGCACCTTCGGTCTGGTACTGGATTCGGGTTTCGCCAATGCCGCCCTTGGAAAGGGTCTCGCGAACCTTTTCAGTCTCAACCCGCTGAGAGAAGCGCATCTGCAACTCATCGCCACCGGCGAACTCAATACCGAGCATATTGTGACCACGAACGAAGACGCCGTAGCCGATGCCCACCACGATAAGCAACCACGAGGCGATGAACGCCGGCTTGGCGAAGTTTAGGAACCGGATGTTTGTGCCCTTGATGATGTGCAACATGGGCAGTGACTTGATGATGTCCTTGGCGAGCAGGAAGTCGAAGATCAACCGGGTGACGACCAAGGCCGTGAACATGGAGACGCACAAACCAACGGTCAGTGCCACACCGAAGCCCTTGATCGGACCCGTGCCCATGATGATCAAGAGCACTGAGGAGATCAGGGTCGTCAGGTTGGAGTCAAAGATGGTCCCGAAGGCCTTGTCATAACCCGAAGAGACGGCACCCCGCACCGACTTGCCGGCGGCCAACTCTTCACGCATGCGCTCGTAGATAAGCACGTTGGCATCCACCGCCATACCGATGGTCAGCACGATACCAGCGATGCCTGGCAAGGTGAAGGTGACATCCAAGGAGCACATGACACCGAGCATGATGAGGATGTTGAGGAACAGAGCCACGTTGGCGATGAGTCCGGCCGTCAGGTAATAGACGATCATGAACGCCGCCACACCACCCACGCCCAGCAGCGTGGCCATCTTGCCCGATGCGATGGCGTCGGCACCCAGCGAAGGATCCACGCCGCGCTCTTCTTTGACTTCCAGAGGTGCGGCCAAGGGATTCTCCAGCGAAGTAGCTAACTCAAAGGCTTCCTTATCCGTGAAGGATCCGGTGATCTGACCGTTGCCACCCAGAATGGCGCCATTGATGCGCGGGGCCGAAACCACCTCGCCGTCGAGGATGATCGCCAAGCGCTCACCGATGGCCGCCTGGGTGATCTCACCGAAGAGTTGCGCACCCTCGGGGCGCAGGCTGAAGCTGACATAGGGCGAACCAGTGGCCGGATCATGCCCGACACCCGCTCCCTCGACGTGCTTACCCGAGAGACCGCGCTCGGAAGCACGCTTGACCAAGATCGCTTGGGGAACGCGTTGACCCGGAGTACCGCTGGGAACCATTTCATACATCCGGACATATCCCGGAGGAACCACGCCACGGGACAATTGACCTTCACTGTCGGGGTGCACCATGCGGAATTCGAGGAAGGCCGCCTTCTGGATCTGCGCCTTGGCCTGCTGCTTGTCGGCCTCGCTCAAGCCCGGAAGCTGCACCAAGATACGACCACCGCCCGCCGGGGCGATCACCGGTTCGGATACACCAAAGCGGTCCACACGGCGGCGGAGCACCTCAACGGCCTGTTCGGCGATGAAGTCGGCATTCATCATGACTCCTGCATTGGTCTGAGCGCGGCTCATGTCCATCTCGAGGAGGAACTGCGTGCCACCTTGCAAATCCAGACCGAGTCGGAATTGGCCAGCAGCCGACCGCTGAACTCGGTTGAGGATCCCTCGGGTCACATCGCGTTCGACCGCAGCATTAATGTAATTGCTCGGGAAGAACGGCCGGATGTCGTTGGTGCTAATCGCTACCAGCAAGTTCGAGTAGGTGATCCCCGGTGTTCGGTCCATGTTGGACGTGTCCAACTGCTGGGCCTTCTTGACGATCTCATCGAACGTCTTGTTGGGGGTCGAGGACTGTTGCTCGAAGGCCTCGATGAGGTTTTTCGAGGTAGGTGGGTAGATCTCGCTCACTGACCAGGCTACAACGAGCAGGATCAGGACGAGTTTCCAGAGATGACTACGGTTCATGTGAAAACGTTTTAGGAGGCCGATGTGCCGGGCACCACCTCACCGATGGCAGCCTTGGTGATCTCGAGCTTGGATTCACCCGAGCGAATGGTGACCGAGTTGTCCTTGATGCCCACCACGATGCCGACGATGCCCGACGAAGTGGTGACTTTATCGCCCGCCTTCAGCTCGTTGAGCATCTTCGACTGCTCCTTGGCCCGCTTCTGTTGGGGGCGGATGAGCATGACATAGAAAATGAGGCCGAAAAACACCATCATGCCAACCTGCATGAACATGGCTTTCTTCTGATCTTCCGGTGAGCCGCCCGCGGCAGGTCCGCCTAGGGCCAGCATGGCGACGTATGAATTGGACAACATGTGTTGCAAAGTAAAGGCGGGAGACTACGGAGGGCTTGAATCTTGGCAAGCGCCGGTTCCATGACTCTTCGTAGGAAGTTTTTAAGGGTTCCCAGGGGAATAACATTTTTCTCATGGGTGGCCGTGAGCCCGTTCTCGGCATTTCCTAGAAAAACCGCCAAACTCGCCTCGTGAAATTGTCGGAACTGCACCTGGGCCAACGCGTCATCCACCCTCAACTCGGTGAGGGGGTGGTCAAAGCCATCAATGAATTTGCCGTTGAGGTTCTCTTTCTGGAGGGCCGAAAACCCATCGAACCGGAAACCAGCGGTCTCACCGCCGCCGAAGCTCAGGCAAGCCTTTCTGGGATGCCCATGCCCCTAGAATCCTTGATCCATCAGGTCGTCGATGCGGCGGTGAATCGTTTGGGGATCGAGCGACCCGATGGTTCAGTCCATGAGTTGGCCTCGCGCTGGAAGACCGGAAAATTGATCCTGCAACCCTCCGATCCGTCCCTGCAGTCCAAGGAGGTGGAGCTGGATTTGTTTTTCCACAAACTGGTCCTGATGCGCAATCAACTGCGGATCCTCGAACAGAAGGTCAATTCAAGCGAGGCCCTCACCGCGGCTGAAAAGTTCGACTGGCAACAATACATTACCCGCTGCCATGGCTCGATGACCACCTTCAACCTGCTCTTCAAAGACAAAGAATCGAACTTCTGAGCGGATTTAGATTCACCAAGACTTGCCATTCCCGGGCT
>JAPLUF010000305.1 GCA_026397755.1 Verrucomicrobiota bacterium | reverse complement strand
TCCGCCCCATCGCTTCCAAAACCCGGGGATTCCATCGCGGGGCTTCAGCGGGGAGTTTGTGCAAGTCCTTGATGGCGGCGGGGTCTCCGTTCTCTTTGTAGAGCGCGTTCACCAAATTCGTGCACGCCGCCTCAAATCCGTCCGCCGGCACTCGTGCCAGACGCACCCAGGGCCCGAACACAGGATCGGTGTCGGGCATCCCAGCGAGGTAATCGCGCCAACGATTGAAGATCAACGGACGGATGTCATCGGTGCGATAAGACAAGAACTCCGTGGAGACATCCTGCTCCGGAACCCCCTTGGCGATCTCGCGCAAGTAGAGGCCCACCTGCATCCGCAGGCGGCCGCGCATCACCTCATTGTGCTCCGCGGCCATTTCATCGTGACGGGTCTGGAGGCGCACCAACTCCCGCTGGTAGTCGCGGCGGGCGTCGTTGGTTTTTCCAGAATCGATCACCGGCAGAGAATCGGGCACGCCGCTGGCAGCCAACGCCGCGTAGAGGGAATAGTAGTCTCGGGTGGAAATGGCATCGAACTTGTGATCATGGCATCGGGCGCAGGCCACGGTCAGTCCCATCAAGCCCCGTGAAACGACATCAATCTGGTCGTCGATCACGTCGTGCCGATTGCGGTATTGCATGCCGACGGTGAGAAATCCCAACCCCGCGAGAGCCGGATCATTCTCCTTCAGACCCAGTTGGTCGGCGGCGATTTGCTCGGTCACAAACTGCTCGTAAGGCACGTCGGCGTTGAAGGAGCGGATGACGTAATCCCGGTAGGTGTAAGAGAATGGAAACCGGGTGAAACCAATGGCGCTCCCACCGTGAGTGTCGGCGTAGCGGGCGAGATCGAGCCAGTGCCGGCCCCAGCGCTCACCGTAGCGCGGTGAATTGAGCAACCGGTCTAACACCTTCTCGCGGGCATCAGGCGACGCATCCGCCATGAAACCCTGAACCTCTTCCCAAGACGGGGGCAGCCCGGTGAGGTCAAACGTGGCGCGTCGAATCCAGTCCAACCGAGAGGCCGGCGGCGACAGAGAAAGGCCGCGGGACTGGAGCGCAGCGACAATGAACCGATCAATTTCAGTGTGGCTCGAAGCGACCCGCGGGGGAGGCACTGGGTTCCCCACCGGCTGATAGGCCCAGTGGTTTGAGTTCATGCCTGCGAGCGGTGCAGCCTCCAGCAGCCCGATGGCAAAGAACCCAACCACCATCCAGGCGGCCAGGGTTTGAAGGAAACCAACCCGCACACCCTGGCCATGCCATCGGCAACGGTCCATGGGATGATCCATGGGAGGGTGACTGCTGCAGGGGTTCATACTTGAAAACGTGTGCGGAAACACCGCGCTCATCAAGCCTCACCGTGGAAGCTTAACAGACTGTCAAAAATCAAACTCCCCTTCGTCTTCGCATAAATACTGACGTCGGTTCAGCGCAGTTCGGTTCCGGCGCGACCTCCGGAGCCATCCAGAACACAAATTTGGTTCACTGTTTTGAACCGCGCGTGATCGGTAAATTCCCAGACGACTTGTTTCTCTCTCGTGACTTCAAAGGCTTGGGGTTGTTTGCCCAGAAATGGACCCGGCAAATAATTGCTGATGATGGTGTTCCCATTGCTCAGCCTCTGGCAGCCGGCTGGCAGTCGCAACGGGTTTCCCGGCAAGTCGTTTTCGTTGATTTGCCAAACCACGTTCAGTTTCTTGTCCAACTCTACGACTTTCATCGTGGGTCCGAGAGTGACCAGGAGGTGTTCGTTGGGAAGTCGAACGGCCGCATGCGGATAACCATCCACGGGGATCTCGCGGAGCAGGATGCCCGTGGGCGAGAGTTTGACAATCTTCTGCTCATCCATCAAGCACACCCAGTAGTGACCGTCGGCGGTTTGCCGGGTGCCTCGGAACTGATGCCCCATGTTCTTGGCTTTGGAGGCGATCGGGATTTCCTTAGCAATTTGCCCCGTTTTACCCACTTCAACAATTCGACTCATACCGCACTCGGCAATCAGAACGCTTCCGTTTTTGAGCGGTTGGCACGAATGGCATTGAGCTTGGGCAGGCGCTCGGTATTCCCAGGCGATCTGATGCTGAGGGGTGATTTCCATCGCTCCATGGCGGTAACAGACGAGCACATTGCCATTGGGCCGCATCCAACAGTCTTGCGGTGTCTGAATTCCGTGCTCCCACTCTACCTTGCCGTCGTCAGCGACGATGGCGATTTTGTTCCCCTCGTAATCACAGCACAAAATGCGGTGGCGAGCCGAGTGTATCAAAGGTGCGCCTAGAACGGACACTCCTTGCAAGGCGACAGCGGTGGCTGTCTGCAAGGCAAACTGACGCCGCGTGAGCTTTGAAATAGAACGCGTGTTGGGTCTCATGGTTGGAATCCCCCAGTTTCTATAGTACCCAGCGTCGCGTTGCGAGACTGATCCTGCAGTGCGGGACGCCGGTTCGTCGGAAAAACGTGCGGGACGCCGGGTCGGGGGACCCGGCCTACGTGTGAACATGATACTGAAACGACTAACCGGTGAAAGACCGAGTACGGTGCTGGCATGGCACCGTGTAGCTGAAGGTAACTGCGTCGCCGTGAGGCGGGGTGGGGAACAAC
>JAPLUF010000135.1 GCA_026397755.1 Verrucomicrobiota bacterium | reverse complement strand
GTATCCGCTTGGCCGCGGCGCTCACCGCACTTCATGACGACGGGTTGCTCCATCTGGACATCAAGCCCTCAAACATTGTCTTCCTCGATGGGCTTCCATCTTTGGGTGACTACGGTTCGCTGAGCAGGTCGGTGCAGCCCCATCGGCACATGGGCTCCGATGGTTACTACCCTCCCGACAAGCACGGTTCACACGCGCTCGATGTCTTTGCTCTGGGACGCACCCTCTATGAGGTCTGGAGCGGCTTTGACCGCTACCACTTTCCAAACCTGCCAACCCGCTTGTTCAACGCCCCGGAGTGGGAATCGCATGGCTGGATGTTGAACGAGTCGTTGATCCGAGCGACGGACGTGCGGGTCACCCGACGTTTCTCCGTGGCAGCCCAGTTCGAGAAGGCGCTTTCCGAGGCCGATGAGGGGCGAACCCGACTCTCTCGACGCAAGGCGGCCGCAGCGCTGCTGACCCTGGGTGCCGCGGTTGGCGGATTCTTCATCGTCCGCAACCTACCCTCCCACCATGCGGCGTGGCACCACCGATCCAAGGCTCGGTTCGGCTACGAGCAATGGATCGCCAACGAGCTCACCTGTGACTGGAAGAGCCGGATGCTTTACTGCGTCACGGCCGATGCTCGAGGATCGTTCTTTCAGCGCTACGACTTAGAGCGTTTTCAATGGAAATACACCGCCTACCCTAAAGGGCCTCATCGCATCCTCTTTTCCACCTTTTCGCCATGGTCGGAGGAACTCATTTTCTGTGAATCGGTTTCCGGCCAGGTCTTTCGGATGCCCCTGGATGGTTCCCCACCGGAGCCCCTACCTACCCAGCTTGTGAACCAGTTGGATTTCACGGGTTCGGGCTACGTCAACCCGATCCACCATCGCATTGGACTGTTTGCCGGATACGGTAATTTTCGGGTGAACAACCGCCGCCACGAATACGACCCCAAGACCGGGCTATGGGAACAAATCTCCGAGACTTCTCCTCAGTTGCCTTGGCCGCGGGGAGCCACGCAGATTTTTCCCGGAAAAGACCGCAAGACTTTGTTCATGCTGGGCGGCTCCGGAAATCGGGAGGGACAGGAAGGGGTTCGGGAAGCGAACCTCAAATCCTTCACAGGCACCTTCTACCCGTTGGGGGATTTTTGGCGACTCGATCTAACGACCCAACAGTGGCGTCCGTTGTTGGGAATCCAGGAATGGACCCCACCGGGACTGCTAAAAGGGATTTATCACCCGACTCTGGATTCGGTGCTCTTCCTCACGGGCAGCGAACCGACCCGTCTGACTCAAGCACACGTTCATCTGTGGACCGAATCCGGAGAGCACCTGCCTCAAGCCCTTCCCAATCGAGGCGACTCCCCTCCTCCACTGTTCCGCTGCTGGACGCTCCTGGTCGAACCCGGTTCGGGGGATCTTTGGGTCTTTGCCGATGAGGGGATCTTTACGGTCAAGATCCAGGCCGCCTGAGTCTTCAAACGGTGCCACTCCTTAGGCCACGAAGACTTCCACATCCGTATCCGCGGGCAGAATTTGCAGCCAACCGAATTTCCCCCAACGGAGACCCTCGTAATTTCGGCCGGCAGCCTAGAGCGGGGTGGTCCAACTAAAAAATCACTTCCGCTAAAAACTGGAGAAGTGACACGCGAGGATTAAAAAACTCCGTCGGAAAACACTTGATCCAAGGCATCCTCATCCTTAGCTTCGCGGCTCCTTTGTGCACCCGTAGCTCAATTGGATAGAGCGGCTGACTACGGATCAGCAGGTTCCAGGTTCAACTCCTGGCGGGTGCACCAGATTATCTCCTCTCGGTTATTTCCTCTTGTTTCAGCTACGTTCCGAAATCCACGGAAATTTTCCGTTTTGGAATCTGCGGTTTGGCTGGAATCTCGGATCCTTTTTTTCCAGGACGAGCGCCAACGTTTCTTCTGTCTTCCACATAAGGCCGAATGCGACCGGGGCCCACCAAACTTGATAAGAATTTGTTAGGGCAACCGACGAGCTCAGGCCAGATCGATGATCCCGGCCTGGTTCCTCCGCCAGCGGCACCTAGGCCCCGTTGCCACCTCCCCGGTAGGGCCCGAGTCTTTCGGGCCATCCCCACCTCGCGTGGCAGCCCAGGGAGCGGACGGTGAGACACCGTCCTTACCAAACTGGCAGGCCTCCCGGCCTGGTTCCTCCGCCAGCGGCACCTAGGCCCCGTTGCCACCTCCCCGGTAGGGCTCGAGTCTCTCGGGCCATCCCCACCTCGCGTGGCAGCACAGGGAGCGGACGGTGAGACACCGTCCCTACCAAACTGGCAGGCCTCCCGGCCTGGTTC
>JAPLUF010000410.1 GCA_026397755.1 Verrucomicrobiota bacterium | reverse complement strand
CGGCCCTCACGCAGCACGGCAGTGCCGAGGTCATCGCTCTGACCGCAGAAGCCTGCGGATTATTGGGCCTGCCCCGCCAGCGCGTGGGGGTTTGCGGGCTCAATCCCCATGCCGGAGAACGCGGTCACCTCGGATCCGAAGAAATCACCGTGGTGGCCCCGGCGGTCGCTCAGGCACGGGCTCTGGGGTTCGATGTTCACGGTCCGGCGGCGGCAGACACGCTCTTCCATCAGGTCTTCCGGGGCGATTACGACGCGGTGGTCGCGATGTACCATGACCAAGGTTTAGTGCCCCTGAAGATGATCGCCTTCGATACTGGGGTTAACTGGACCCTCGGGCTGCCCTTCGTCCGAATGTCTCCTGACCACGGCACGGCCTATGACATCGCCGGACAGGGACTGGCCGACCCGGCCAGTATGGAATCGGCCCTCCGTCTGGCCGCCACCGTGGCTGCCACCGGAATCCCCTGCTGGCGTCCCGCGCAACGGGGTCTGTGAGCCCCCATTACAAGCCTAGGCTTCGAGAGTCGCGTTACGCGTCGGCCTCGTGCACCTCTGCTGGAATCGTCGCCGTAAAGGTCGACCCTTTTCCATACTCGCTAGCGACGGTCATATCTCCGCCCATGAGTTGGCAGAACTTCCGACTCAAGGCCAATCCCAGACCGGTTCCGCCATATTTCTTGGAGGTCGAAACATCGGCTTGAGAAAAGGCCTGGAAGAGGCGGCCCAATTGTTCGGGAGTCATGCCAATACCGCTATCGATGACATCGAACACGATATTGCTAGCGTCACGACGCCCTCGAAGAAGGATGGTTCCCTTGTCGGTGAACTTGCTCGCATTGCTCAGCAAGTTGAAGAGCGTTTGCCGCACCTTAGTGACATCAGCCCGCATGAGGCCGATCTCTGGGGCGACTTCCAAGGTGAGGTGATTGCCATTCTTGGCGACCAACGGTTGCACCATCGCTGCAACCTCAGCCAACACCGGTCCAACTTCAAAGGTCTCCAGATACAAGGTCATCTTCCCGGCTTCGATTTTGGAGAGGTCTAAAATGTCATTGATCAACCCCAGCAAGTGCTTGCCCGCGCCGGTGATTTTTTGAAGGTCCGGTTTGATCTCCGGTGTGCCCAAGATTTCCGCCTCTTCCTGAAGCATCTCGCTGTAGCCGATGATTGCGTTGAGCGGCGTGCGCAGTTCGTGGCTCATCGTTGCCAGGAATCGGGACTTGGCTTGACTGGCCTCCTCCGCCGATGCCCGCGCTGTTTCCAACTGAACGTTCTTTTCTAAGAGCGCTCGATTCAGGCGGCTGATTTGAAGATGCGTCTCCAAACGAATGAGGACTTCCTCGGCTTTGAAGGGTTTGGTCACGTAATCGACGACACCCTCCCGTAGACCCGCCACGACCTCCTCGGTGCTGTCATTGGCGGTCAGAAAAATGACGGGGATGTGTTTCAACGACGGATCCGCCTTCATCGCTTCAAGAACTTGATGGCCGTTCATCTCGGGCATCATCACGTCTAGCAGCACAATATCGAACGACGCAGCCCTCAACTGGTTGAGCGCCTCTCGCCCATTTGTAGCGGTCACGACCTTGAATCCATGGGGCGTCAAACGCCGCCGCAATAACTCTCGATTGCTTTCGTTGTCTTCGACGACCAGCACATCGGCCGAGGTGTTGGCTTTAACTGGAAACACCGGAATGGCGGCAACGCTCGCGGGCGGAGGCGCACTCACCGGCACTCCAGAAGGTTCCAACTCGACGGCACCGGTCCCGTCTTCCAATCCCGCCAACAAAACCGGCCCCAGTTCGCGCAATCGGATGGCCGCACCCGCGATGCGTTCTAAGTCTTCGCTAAAAGTTCCTTCCGATTCCGCACTGCCACCCGCCCGGATCGCATCGGTGACGCTCGTGATCGCATGAGTTTCGGAGAAGATGCGTTGCTGAAGTTCCCCGAGCTTCACCGGATCTAACGCGATCACCTCCACGTCCAGCGTCTGGTTGACGCGCTTCAACAATTCGGTGGCCGATTGAAGAATCTTTGCGAACTGCGCGGTCAGTTCCAAATGCCCGGCGGCCGT
>JAPLUF010000086.1 GCA_026397755.1 Verrucomicrobiota bacterium | reverse complement strand
GAAACAGGAGCTCTTGGTGAGGCGGACTCTAGGCTCTCTTGCTTATTCCGGTGTCAGTGACGGTGTGAAAACCGATGAAACCTGCCGGTTTGAAAATTACTGAGCCCAGAAACTCAACGGATCATCGGTCCGGCATCGGATAGTAGGTTGTCGAAGCAACTCTTGATCAGGTCTGTTGGGCCTTGAACGCATTGGGCCCCCAACGGAAGAAGGAAGAAACGCTGGCGCTCATCTCGGAAGAAAATGTCCGCAAAAACCCCGCAAAACCGTGGATTTCAAACCGGCAACTTTCCGTGGGTTCTGGAACGGTGCTGACATTCTGGATGCGCCGTAACTCGGTGAGAGCCGTTGAAGGGGCAATGCCGATGGAGTTTTATTGAGAGTAACTGCACCCAGCCAATGATTGGGTCGGCGGTCGGCGTACAAATCATTAGGATCCGAGGCCCTAGGAGTAAGAGGTCCAGGCCGAGCGCACTACCGGAGCATAGGAGCGAACTTGGCGGAGTTGGCGGCTGGATCGATCCAGTTCCGCTTCCTCCGCCAAGGCTTGGCATCGGACTTGTGCGAGGGTTTCACCGTTCTGGTTCTCAAGGTCGATCAGCGAAGCCACCTCGCGGCGAAGTCGCTGTTCCACCTCGGACCAACTGCCTCCCGTTGCGGTCAATTGGTTCCGAGCGGACTGAGTGTACTGAATGATCCTCCCTTGAAGCTCCATCTTGGCTCGCTGGCAGGAATTCACCTGGGACCAATCGGCACTGCGAATGGCATTGCCTTCGCGTACCGACCAATCACGCCACTCTTCATAGGTCTTGAACAGGTCGTGACAGGCGCTCATGTGAATGTTTTTGAGGGTGTATCGAACGAGAAAATGTCGAACGAAAAGAGATTGGTTTAGGGGCGGGTTGAGTCGGATCCACCGTTCGGAGATTAAAGGCCCGCGGCCAACCTTTAGGCCGCCTGAAGTTGGCGCTCCACCTGAAGATTAACGGTGCTGGCCGAGTTGCCGGTGAGCATCTCTGCCCAGGCTCCGCGGATCACCGAGAGTAGGCGAATTACTAACTCAACGCCGGCGGGGTCTTTCTGCAGGTTGCTCTGGGAGAGCTGCAAATCGTAGTAGTTGTAGAGACGCCGCATGGTGGTCGCAAACTCACCCCCCTTCTCCATGTTGAGCGACATGTTCAATTCTCGGAGGATTTCCTGAGCCTTGAGGATGTTGTTGTTGATCGCGAGGTTGGAGTCCAAGGGATCGTCGAGGTCGAAGCCGACCAGTGCTTTGTCGAGGAAGCGCAGGGCTCCATCAAATAGCATCAGGACGAGTTGTCCTGGCGTCGCGGTCTTCGTGGCAACCTGTCGGTAAGAGAGCCAGGGGTTAGCGTTGTATCTCATGGTTGGATGAGTCGGGTGAAAGGTGTTGGAAAATTGTGCCGAGATTCAGACGAGCTCGGTTCAAGAATTGGGGTTTTGGAATGCGTTGCTCGCGACAGCTCGGTGGTGTGTTTGAGAATCAGAGGGCCATGGGGTCCTGCATCTTGACGGCCAGCAGGTTCGAAAGCTGTCGGATGGTCTTGGTCGGAGGGTATTCGACATTGGTTGTTAACTCCTTGCCGTAGCGGACTTTTTCGGGGCGGCTGCTGGGTAGGTTGTCCAGAGCACCGCGAAGGGCGTCGGTTTGGGAGAAGTCTTGCTCATTAAGTGCCGGAGCAGTGGCTTCTCGGCGAGTGGTGTTGCGCTGTACCTTCGACATGGAGTCGAGAGTGCCCGTGCGTTGGATGTCCATGGTTTCTCACTTTCTAGGCAGGCGCGGTTGATTCCTGTTATCCCCCAAGGACCAACCACATTAGGGACATCGGTCAGTGATTTAAAAACTTGAGCCTTCATCGCTGGGGCAAGGTCTTCCAGACGGTTTGGGCGGTGTACCGACAGAAACGGGAGGGTGAGCGCAGGTCGGCTTGCGGGTCGGCCAACTCTGCGGATCCGGTGTGATGGCTGCGGAAGTAGTCGCGGGCTGATCGGGCGACCTCGGCCTGGGAGGCATCGAAGGTTTCATCGACCGACCACAGTGTCCGCCCCTGATCGGCGGTGACCAAACGCAGCTCCCAACCGATGGCTACCGGAGGGAATGGCCGGTAACTGGCAATCTGTACGAAGAGCACGCCGTCGGCCGAATGGGCTGACTGGATTCGCGATAGCAGGTCTGCGGGAAGGGTTTCTCCGGCCGAGAAGGCCTCCTTGCCGAAGCCACGCCGCAATTCTTCCGGAGTGGCTTTGATAACCTCGAAGCGGTGGAGCTTTCGAAGCTCCTCTTCGAGAATTTGTGCCAGTTGGTTGCGGTGATCGAGAGTCGCTAGTTCGGGGGTCGAGACAGTAACCGGCAACAGGACTACTCGTTGCAAGTCCTTGGGCAGGGATTCGACGGCGCGATACACATTCTTGAGCTCGAAGCGTGCTCCGAGTTCAGGTAACGACGGTTTGGAGTTCTGACACCCTTCGAGGAGGAGTCCCAAAGCCAGAAGCCAGAGGAGGGGCGGATTGACGGGTTTCATGAGAACTGTGGCTGATTACTTTTCTGGGCCGGACTCGGCGACCACTTGATCAATGAGGCGAGCAGCCGAGGGCAGCGTCTGACGAAGAGTGTCGACCCGTTGGTGCAAGGCGTGGACCCAGCCGTCGAGACCCATTTCCACCGACTGTCGGTATCGCCTAATGAGATCTTGGCTGACGGCGACTTCGCGGTCCGGCGGCAGGGCCGACTGGGACTCGCCTGCGAACAGGCGGCAGAGGATGAGGCCGGAGGAACTGGCTGCATCGTTGGACCGTGATACCTCGCTCCAGAGTGGTAGGGCCTCGTGGACATGCCCGTTGAGCAAGAGGGTCTCCGCCCGCTGCCGCTGCAAGGTGGGGTGGTTGGGCAAGTGCTTGAGGGCCTCGTTGCTCCAGTCTAGGGCGAACTCGAGCGTGTCGCGTTGGCGGAGCGAGAGGGCTCCGCCCGCCTCCCAGACCTTGGCCTGCTTGGGGTTCTGCTGAATGCCCGCGTGCAGCAGAGTGAGGGCTGGAACAATCTGGCCTTCCTCGGCCTGGAAGGCTGCAAACTCTACCCGCGCCGATTCATTGAGAGGGTCGTCTTGAAGGGCTTGATCAAAAGCGTTCTGAGCCTCGGCCTTGCGCCCGAGCTTTCGCAGGGCATGAGCGAGGCAGTGGGCCGGGGTTGCGCTTCGGATGTCCTGATGGATGGGGGTGAGGGCAGGTTGGTTTCGCAAGTTTAGGCACTGCTGCAAGTGGGTGACACAGGGTTCCCAGCGCTGCAGTGCCGAATGAGCCAGCCCCAGAATGAAGTGCTGCGAGGCCGTGCGGGCCTTGGGCGCGACGGCTCGGTCGTGGAAGAGGCTGATGACTTCCTGATGGAATTGGAGGGTCAACAGGTGCGACGCGTACTGGGTGAGTAATACTTCCCTCAGCTCCGGGGGTGTCTGGGCGTAGGGTTGCTGCAACATGGCCGTGTAGGATTGCTGGTAATACCCAAGGCCGAAGATTTGTTGACCGGATCGCCAGAGTTCCAGCCCGAGGTTCATGAGCAGGTTGATGTCGTTGGGGAATTCCTCGTTGGCCTGCTCGAGGAGGCGAAGGTTCCGCTGGACCTTGTCCCGACTCTTCACGACCTCGGCCTGGTAGCCATGGTGGATGAGTTGTGCGTCGCCGAAGAGGTTCTCCATCGTCCACTTCTCACGGTTCAGTTCGAGGCTGGCGTACACCTGTTCATGGATCCGGCTCACGTAGAACTGCTGGGGTGCATTGCGGAACAAGCGGGGTACCTGACTGACGCCTTCGCCTTCGCGCCCGACGTCCACCAGGGGCAGTCGGTAAGCGATCACATTGGGTCGAGTCAGGAGCGCACGCAGCGCCGCGTGGTGCGCCTGGGAGACTTCTTCGTCGGCATCGAGGATGAGGATCCAGTCTCCGCGGGCGTGTAGCAGGGCGGCATTGCGGGCAGCACTGAAGTCGTGGTCCCAGGTTCGGAAATGGACCTCAGCCCCATGGTTGCGGGCGATTTCCACGGTCCGGTCCGTAGATCCAGTGTCCACCAGAATGAGTTGATCAGCCAAGCCGCGGATCGATTGGAGGCATCCGTCGAGGAAGCGTTCCTCGTTCTTGGCGATGAGGCAGACCGACAGGCG
>JAPLUF010000237.1 GCA_026397755.1 Verrucomicrobiota bacterium | reverse complement strand
TGTTGATCACCACGATCGGCTTCGCGCCGGCCTCGAGCGCCTTGCGGAGCACGAAACGGGTCTGGGCCTGCGGGCCCTCGGAGGAGTCGACGACCAGCAGCACGCCGTCGATCATGTTCATGATACGCTCGACCTCGCCGCCGAAGTCGGCGTGTCCCGGAGTATCCACAATGTTGATGTGGTAGTCCTTGTACTTGAAGGCGGCGTTCTTGGCGCGAATCGTGATGCCCTTTTCCTTTTCCAGGTCCATGGAATCCATCAAGCGCTCCACCTGGGTCTCAGCCTGGTTGGCGCGGAAGGTTCCGGATTGCTTGAGAAGGCAGTCGACGAGCGTGGTCTTGCCGTGGTCGACGTGGGCGATGATCGCGATATTTCGGATGTGCTGCATAATGGCCGTTTCCCTCCAATAGGGCCGTGCAGAATGGCGAGTGGATGGAAAACGTCAAGTTGCAGGAAGAGGTCAAACCCTGTCGGACGAGTAACAATTCTATGACGGCGGATGCATTGGATGCGCCGGATCGGGGCGCAAACCCCGACCAGGACGCCCAGTGAACCGTGCCGACCCTCCGCGGTTAACGGTTGTCACCATCGAGTAAACCGCCCAGACCACCCAAAATGGAGCCTTCTTCGCGACGGCTTCCACCCGCTGCCGGCGAGGCGGCGATGATTCGGTTGGCCAAGCGGCTCAGGGGTAGCGACTGGAGCCAGATCTTGCCTGGCCCCCGCAGCGTGGCGAAGAAGAGACCTTCGCCGCCGAAGAGGGCGGTTTTGACCTTGCCCACGTACTGGATATCGAAGGCGACCGAGTTCTGGTAAGCCACCACGCAGCCGGTGTCCACGCGCAGGGTCTCGCCTGGGGCCAAGACCTTTTCCATGAGGGTGCCGCCGGCATGGACGAAGGCCCATCCATCGCCCTGAAGGCGTTGCATGATAAAGCCCTCTCCGCCGAAGAGGCCTGCCCCGAGCTTCCGTTGCAGGGCGATGCCCACGCTCACGCCCTTGGCCGCACAGAGAAACGAGTCCTTTTGGCAAATAAGTTCGCCACCGAGGTGAGCCAGGTTCACTGCGACGATCTTGCCCGGGTAGGGCGCTCCGAAGCCCACGCGGGACTTTCGGGGCGAGTGGTTCTGGAAGACGGTCATGAAGAGCGACTCACCGGTGAGCAGTCGCTTGCCGGCACCCAAGAGCGCTCCCATGAAGCCGCTCTGCTGTTGAGAGCCGTCTCCGAAGATGGTCTCCATCTCGATGCCTTCCTCCATGAACATCATTGCGCCCGCCTCGGCCACCACGGCTTCCATGGGGTCTAGCAGCACCTCGACATATTGAAGGTCGTCTCCGCGGATTTCGTACTCGATTTCGTGCATCATGGCTTTGGATTGAGGGTGGGGTCGCCGCCCTGCAGACAGATACCCAAACGCCGGTTAGCCCCGGGGTCAAGTGGAGGACCGGCCTCGGATTCTAAAAACACTCTGGGCTTGGATGGGTAGGGAGGTTGGGAATACGAGGTCGGGATTTGCCTGCGGGCACTGGAGTAGGTAGCCTCAGGACTCATGAAGTACCGTCGTTTTGGCCGGACCGGAATCCAGATGCCTGTCTTTTCCTGCGGCGGGATGCGCTACCAGCAATCCTGGTCGGATGTCCCCTGGGATCAGGTGGTTGCCGCGGGGCAGGCCAATTTGGAGTCGACCATCGCTCGCTCCATGGAACTGGGTATTCACCACATCGAGACGGCTCGGGGCTATGGATCCTCGGAGATGCAGCTCGGGCCTGTGCTGGCGCAGTATCCGCGCGAGTCGATCATCCTTCAGACGAAGGTGATGCCCAAGCCGACCGCCCGGGAGTTTTTGGAGACATTCGAGACCTCCATGGCCTATTTGAAGCAGGACTACGTGGACTTGCTGTCCATCCACGGCATCAACAACCGCCAGCACTTGGACGAAACGCTCCGTAGCGGTGGCTGCATGGAAGTTTGTCGCCAACTTCAGCGCGAGGGACGGGTTCGTCACGTGGGCTTTAGCACCCACGCCACGCCCGATGTGATTTCCGAAGCCATCCGCAGCGATGAGTTCGATTACGTCAACTTGCACCGGTACTTTGTGAATGACCTCAACCGCGTCTGCGTGGCGGAGGCGGCCCAGCGGGACATGGGTGTCTTCATTATCAGCCCGAATGACAAGGGTGGGAAACTCTACCTTGAGTTGCCCAAGATGCGTTCGTTGTGTGCGCCATTGACGCCCATGCAGTTCAACGACCTCTACTGCCTGGCCCGTCCGGAGGTGCATACCCTGTCGCTGGGTGCGGCCAAACCGTCGGATTTCGATGAGCACATCGCCGGTCTCGAACATTACGAGCAGGCGGCTCAGGCGGTGGAATCCATCGACCGTCGCTTGCGTGAGGAAATGGAACGTGTGTTGGGGTCCGAATGGTGCCGCCGCTGGTGGGCCGGGCTTCCGGAATTTGTTGAGGTGCCGGGCGAGGTGAACCTGGTGGAGATCTTGCGCATTTGGACCTACGCCAAGCCCTTGGAGCTGACCGAGTGGGCGAAGTTTCGCTACAACATGCTCGGCAATGCCGATCACTGGTTCCCGGG
>JAPLUF010000316.1 GCA_026397755.1 Verrucomicrobiota bacterium | reverse complement strand
TGACCCCTTCGGCCGGCCAGGGTTCATCAATTGAACGACCATTGAAAAACACCAATCGGGCCTGCTGAGACTCTTTCTTCAGATTGGCGAAGCTAACGAACCCGCCGATGGCCGACTCGGCAAGCCCGGGGCCTGCCTCAGAATCCACGTTCTTGGAACGGTTGAAGGCCGCGACCATTCCCCAGTAATGGGCCTGCTTGATCTCGCGGGCCCCCATGTGGTCGTGGCATTGGGCGCACCCGATCTGGACGCCGAAGACCAGCGGGGCCACCGCCTCAGCCATGGCCTGCGGATTGTTCTGCCGCTCGTAAAGGAATTGCACCAGACCGCGCTGATCTGGCTTCGCCGGCCGCGCCACGATGAGGTCGCGCACCAGGCCGTCCCAAGGGCGATTCTCGCGGAAGGATGCCTCCAGAAACTCGTTCCACCGATGATCGTGTCGCTGGGCCTCGGCATTGCCTGTCGGGCGTCCCAGCCAGAGCACATCGAACATCTCTCGGAGGTGCCGTGGATGCTCGGAATGGGCCAGCAATCCATCGACGGTGGTTTCACGCCGCTTCCGGACGGGCAGTCGTTGAAAACGGGCCGCCTCCTCTTCGGTGGGAATCCGCCCCACAAGATCCAAATGGATACGCCGCAGCCACGTCGCATCGTCGGCACGAGCGGCTGGGCGGACCTTGCGGGCCTTCCAACCCCGTTCCAGAAAGCCATCGATCACAACCGATGCGGCCATTCCTGCCGGAGGCACCCACACGGGTTTGCGCACCTTCGATGAGGTCGACGGAATCGATGTCGATTCGGAGGACGCGGACGCGGCAGGCTTGGCCTCCAGTTTTTCAATACC
This sequence comes from Verrucomicrobiota bacterium, assembly GCA_026397755.1. Lineage (GTDB taxonomy): Bacteria > Verrucomicrobiota > Verrucomicrobiia > Limisphaerales > UBA9464 > SXXZ01. The sequence goes on along the minus strand of JAPLUF010000316.1, from coordinate 900 downwards.
CGTGCGGATCAAGGCGAGTTGCTCGTCCGACAACTGCTTCTTCGGCGGCATGTGCGGATCGGCTCCCGGCTTGAGCAGCAAATACAAACTGCTCTCCTCCGGACGGCCCGGGACAAACCCGGCTCCGCGATCTCCCCCGCGCAAGGCGTTCTGAAAAGTCGAAAGATCCAGCCGACCCTTGGATCGGGTGGGGCTGTGACACTCGGCGCAATGCTCTTTGAGGATCGGCTCGACATGATCGGCCCAGAAATCCGCCGCGGGCAGTCGCGCTGAGACCAGGCCCAACAACGCCAAACCGCACAGGAGCGGACGAGACCAACGACTCGAATGGAAACACAACAAGGCCACGGCGATGGGTGAATGTTAGGCGTCCTCGAAGAACAACCGCAAGCACTCCAGATCATTCCAGGGCCGGAGAGGCGGAACCCCCAATTGGGACGGTGCATCTGTAGTGACCGGATGCCACAAGTAGCTACCCCAAGGGGCCGGCTGATTTGCGGGACGAAGATCTGGGTTTAGCGTTCGCAACGAATATGAGTTCCACAGCCTCTGCCGGTCCTAGAACCTGGTTCATCACCGGCTGCTCTTCCGGGTTCGGTCGCGCCATCGCCGAGGCAGCCCTTCAGGCAGGTGATCGCGTGGTACTGACCGCCCGGGATACCTCGACCATCGAGCCTCTTGCGGCACTCGCCCCGGAGCAGGCGCTCGCGGTGGCTCTGGACGTCACCCACGAAGACCAGATCCACGCCGCCCTCGATGCGGCCGTCGAGCGCTTCGGCCCCTTGGATGTGGTGGTTAATAACGCCGGCTATGGATTGATCGGGGCCATCGAAGAATGCCAACCCGACCAAATCCGCCGCTGCATGGAGACCAACTTTTTCGGGACACTGAATGTCATAC
>JAPLUF010000061.1 GCA_026397755.1 Verrucomicrobiota bacterium | reverse complement strand
TCGCTGGGTCTCTTTGAGTCCACCCGTTATGCCCGCGGCCATAAGGCTCTCTACACCTTCGAGGTGAATGGCGAAAACATGAGCCTCAAGTGGGACTTGCACGACTTGCACCGCCTCCAAATTTTCGATTACAGCGATGTTGGTGCCGAACGCGGTTGGAAGAGCGTCCACGTTTCGGACAGCGACCATCCGTACACCGGCAAGTGGTGGGTTCCAGGCCTCCAACTCGGTTACGAGCACAGTTTCATCCACCATATTGTGGAGTTCATCGCCGGCCTCGAGAGTGGCAAGGGCGCGAAGCCAGACTTCAAGGATGGCTTGGCGACCGACTATGTGGTGGACGCAGTGCTCGCATCGGCCAAGACCCGCAAGTGGGCCAAGGTCAAGCAGGTGAAGGCCTGACACTGAGACTTTGCAGGGCTGAAGCCTTTCCCCCGGACCGGCCAAAACCGGCTCGGGGGAATCTCTGGTGAACTTCCGTTTGGCCTTCGCGGCGTCTCGTGGCATACCAACGGCCGCATGGAATACGAAGCGGTCATCGGTTTGGAGACCCACGTCCAACTTAAGACGCAATCGAAGATGTGGTGCGGGTGCGCCAACGCCTTCGGTTCCGATCCGAACACCAACGTGTGTCCGATCTGTCTGGGCATGCCGGGTGTCTTGCCGGTCCCCAATGCTGAGGCCATTCGGTTGACGGTGCTGACCGGATACTTGCTCAACTGCGAAATTCCCCGGTTCGCCAAGTTCGACCGGAAAAATTATTTCTACCCCGATTCGGCCAAGAACTACCAGGTCACCCAGTACGACAAGCCGTCCACGACCAACGGCTGGCTGGAGTTCGAGTTCGATGGCCCGGGATCGGTGGATGGAATGGCCCGCGTGCAAATCACCCGCGCACACCTGGAGGAGGATGTCGGCAAAAACAGCCACTTCGATCGCTTCAGTGGGGTGGACTTCAATCGGGCAGGGGTGCCTTTGCTCGAGATCGTCTCGGAACCGGAACTCAATGGACCTGAGATGGCCTACGCTTACCTCCGGGCTCTGACCGATGTTCTATTTCGTGGTGGGATCAGCGATTGCGACATGGAGAAGGGGATGGTCCGGTGCGATGTGAATGTCTCGGTTCGCCCGAAGGGCAGCACCAAGCTGGGTGCTAAGATCGAGATCAAGAACATGAATTCTTTTTCCGGAGCGCGCCGTGCCCTGGAATACGAAATCCCGCGCCAAATCGCGGCCTTGAAGCGTGGAGAGTCACTGCGTCAGGAGACGCGACGCTGGGATGATCTGGCGGGCATCACCGAAACCATGCGCTCTAAGGAAGACGCGCATGACTACCGTTACTTTCCGGAGCCGGACTTGATGCCTCTAGTGCCTACCGACGAATGGTTGGCCTTGGTGAAATCCCAAGTGGTTGAGTTACCGCTGGCTCGCAAGAAGCGCTTCATCCGGGAGTACGGCCTGCCCGACGGCGACGCCGAGATCTTCCGAGACAACTTGCCATTGGCCGCCTTCTTCGAGCGGGCGATCCAGGGAGCGACGCAGCCCAAGGCCATTGCCAATTGGGTTATTAATAACTTGCAGGCACGGGTGAGCGGATCGGGCATCGCGGTGGAGGATGTTCGCATCCAGCCGGCACAAGTACGCGAGCTGGTTGGGTTGGTTGAAAGCGGCGCCATCAACAGCAAGATTGCTCAAGACGTCTTCGCCGAGATGTTCACGACGGGCGATGCGCCCCAAGTTATCGTGGAGCGCAATGGGTGGTCGCAAATGAGTGATGTTGGGGCGCTCGAAGCCCTCTGCGACCAGGCTATTGTTGCCAATCCAGGTTCTGCCGCAGATTTCCGGGCTGGCAAGGTGGCGGCACTCAATGCCCTCAAGGGACAGGTGATGAAGCTCTCTAAGGGCAAGGCCAACCCGGCTTTGGCCGGCGAGATCCTCGAGCGCAAACTGCGGGCCTAAAGATCCGAGGTGCCGGTTACCCGCAGTTTGCCAGTTACGAGCAGCCTCCTCAGTCACAAAAAGGCCCCGGGAATTTTAAGATTCCACGGGGCCTTGTTGTTTATCAGAACTTAAGTCGCTCAGTGAGTCGGCGAGTAGTCGGTGGGCACCAAGAAGACTGACTTAACTCCGCCTGCCACGGTGAGCGAACCGCCGCCGGCCTTTTCGCTGGCCTCGCGAGCGGCCTTCCAAGCGGGGTCTTTGCCAAAGGCGGCGAAGCTGGCCTTGGCTGCTTCCTGGGACTTGTGGGTGAGGAAGTAGAGCAGAGTGCGATCACCTTCGGGCTGGTCGGCCATTTTGTGAAAGTAGCCCTGATTGCCCATACCGTACTTGCCGAAGAGACCAATGGTGTGGTCACGGAAGCGGGCATCCAAATGCGACAGACGTTCTGGGGTGCTGGTGTAGGTGCGCATTTCCCAGACGCCGCCCTTGGAGACGTTGCCGGTGCGGACTTTCGGAGAATAGTCGGTCTCTACCAGGAACGGATTCTCAGCCTTGGCCACGAGGGGACCGCCGGCTTCACTGGCCTTCTGGGCGGTCTTCCATTCGGGATCCGAGGCGAAGGCGTTCCACAGGGTTTCGCGGGCCTCGCGGCTCGGGTAGCGCAGCAGGAAGTGTAACCGCTGGTCGGCCGTATCGGCAGGCATCCAGTAGCCGATGCTCTCGATGCCATGCTTCTTGAAAAGGCGCAGGGTGTGGTTGCGGAAGCGATTGTGCAGGGCTTCGGCCTTGCCGGGATGGATGGTGTAGATGCGCAGTTCGTACACCGAGGCGGTGTGTCCGGAGCCCAGGGTGTGGCACCCGGTGGCCAGTGCTGCGCCCGCAACGGAGGCGGTCTTGAGGAAGTCTCGACGGTGGATCATCGACGCGAAGCCTCCGTCT
>JAPLUF010000137.1 GCA_026397755.1 Verrucomicrobiota bacterium | reverse complement strand
TCCATGCCAGCGAGCGTCTCAGCAAACTTGCCTCCGCGGATGTCCAGGTTGATGGCACCCTGCATGTGGCCGTCGGCGTATTCTTCGGCGGTGCGCACATCCAGCACCACCACCTTAGCGTCCTTCCGCAGCGTCTCCCACTCGGCGACGTCCACGTTCCGGAACCGTTTGGTGGCGGGTGCCTCGGCCGGCGTCTTCGTGGCGGCTTTGTCCGCGGCGGTTGCCGGGAGGCAGAGGCTGGCCATGGATGCGGCCAAGAGGCACAGGAGGGTCTTCATCAAAGGGGCGGTGAGGGTTTAAGTTTGCTCGAACCGCCGCTCAGGAAAGCTTCCAACCGGGGCGGTAGTCGTGATGGATCCAACGGTCGGCTTCAGGCACACCCCGGGCGCGCAGGTGTTTTGCATCCCACTCAATGACCTTGCCGGTGCGGAAGGCGAGGTTGCCGAGTTGTCCGATTTCGGTCAGGTGGCAGCCGTAAGTCAACGGGGAGTCGGTCTTGCCGACGCCCTTGCAGGCAGCGATCCACTCTTCGTGATGGCCGATGGAATCTGGAATGGAGTGGGGCGGGGGAGTCGAACCGCGGAACTGTTCTTCGGGCAGTAAGACGTATCGACCGTAGTCGGCCAAGAGCATGCCCTTGTCGCCGACGAAGAGCGTGCCACCTCCCCACTTGGAAAGGTCGGGAGCTCCAGGAACCTGGGGACGCTTGTCGCCGCTGTACCAGTGCATGCGCACGGCCGGGGCATTGCCACGGGCCGGGAAGTCGTAATGAACGATCATCCACGGCGGCGCACAGTGGGCGTCGGGGGAGGGCCCTTCGGCTCGGATGCGCGTGGGCAGTGGCAGATTTAGCGCCCACACGCCCAAATCCATGTGATGGCAGCAGAAGTCCGACAGGGTGCCGCCTCCGAAATGCCACCAACGGCGCCAATTGAAATGCACCCACTCCGAGCTGTAGGGCATGGGTTTCACGGGCCCCAGCCAGAGGTCGTAGTCGATATTAGACGGAACAGGCTGGACACCGGGCAGCGGCTTGGTTTCCCAAACCGATCCGGTCCAGTGGTGCACTTCACGGACCGCTCCGATGGAGCCCGCGCGAATTAATTCCACCACGCGCCGGTAGTTAGAACCGGAGTGGATCTGGTTGCCGGTCTGGGTCACCAATCCAGAGTGTGTCACCTTCGCAGCCAGGGCACGGGCCTCGGAAATGGTGTGGGTGACAGGTTTTTCGCAATAGAGAGGACGCCCGGAAGCCAGCACCGCCGTGGCGATCACTGCATGGCTGTGGTCGGGCGTGCTCACCACAATCCCGTCGAGATCGGTGCGGTCGAGCAGACGACGGAAGTCGGCGTACTTGGCCGCGCCCGGGTGCTTGGCCGCGGCCGCCCCGAGCCGATCCGAGTCGATGTCGCACAGCGCGACGATGTTCTGGCTGGAGACCCCCGCCAGGTTTTCTCCACCCCGTCCAGCCACTCCGATGACACCCAGGTTGAGCTTTGCGTTCGGGGACACCTTGCGGGCCACCCGTGGTGCATGGCAGCCGGCCGCGGCGGCGGCTCCGGCGATGGCGGCGGAACGAAGGAACTGACGTCGATTGAGAGACATGGTGAATTTCCTGGGGCTGCGGTTCAGTCGATACGGGTGATCCTGATCATGGTTTGGGCGGTGGGAAGCTGGTCCAGCACTGTTCCATCTCTTCACGAGAAGGTACTTTCAACGGGCGTACGATGCGGAAGCCCAGGAACTGAGCATCGGTCAGGTACCACTTAGATTTGGGTAACTGAGGATCGCGCATCTTCCAGCTCGCATCACTGGCGCGACGGGTCGCACTCCGGAGGGCATCCGGTTCGTCGTCCCAAGAACCGCCGCGGGCCACATGGGGGTACTCGGCGGCACCCGGGGTGTAGGGAACGTCACCCACCTTAGAGTAGTCTTCCACGTAGGCGTCCAATACCCATTCAGCCACGTTGCCGTGCATGTCGTAGAGGCCCCAGGGATTCGGCTTTTTCTTGCCCACCAGTTGGTACTTCTCACCCGCGTTGGCAAAGTGCCACGCGTACTCACCCAGCTTGGAGTCGTCGTCGCCGAAGGAATACTTGGTGGTGGTGCCAGCCCGGCAGGCGTACTCCCATTCAGCCTCGGTCGCCAAACGGTAGAAGTGCCCGGTCTTGGCGGTGAGCCACTTGCAGTACTTCACGGCCGCATAGTGGGTCATGGAGATGGCTGGGAAGTTCTCCTTGCCCATTCCGAAGCTCATCTCGACGTACGGGGTCGTTGGACGGGACACGGCATCGGATTCCTTGCCGATGTAGGGGTTGACTCCGGGCTGTGCGTTGGCCGGCAGTAACTCGGGTAATGCGAGCCAGAGTTCCCGTTCCATGCGCTCGGTCGGAACATTGGTTCCTTTTTCCAGCGAGGGGAACTGGAAGAGTTCGTACTCGTTCCAGGTGACTTCGGTTTTACCCATCCAGAACGGCTCAATTCGAACTTTGCGCTGCGGACCCTCGTCCGTCTTGCGCTTGCCCTCGGAGGCAGGGCTGCCCATCAGGAATTCGCCTGCAGGAATCGGCAGCATGTCGAATTTGACGTCCGATCCCACGATGGGGTCGCTGTACGGCTTCATGTCGGCGGCGCTGACCTCTTTGGACACGGCCAGCACCCGGGCATGGATGGCGCTGATCATGGCCTCGTTGTCGCGGGTCAGCAGGGAACCAGCCTCTTTCTGGCTCAGGGTTACGCCCTCCGGCCATTCTGCGCCTTGGTCGATCCAGTTGCGGATTAGGTCGGTCTTGGACTTCGGCAGCGGCCCACCCTTCTTGGCCGGCGGCATCAAGTCGTCGTGGTCGGCCGGCAGAATAGTGCTGGTGTAAATCTTAGAGGCCTCGGCGTCACCACGCACGATGGTCTTGGAGGCGAAGAATTCAGCCTTGGAGTCCATCCGCAAGTCCCCTTTGGCGTGTCCCTCCTTGTGACAGGTGACGCAGTGGACTTCGAAGATCGGTTTGACCTCCTTGACGAAGTCTACCTTCTGCTTTTGGGAAAGACGGAGGGCTTCCGGCCATGCGGCACCCTCTTGGATCCAAGTCTTCAGGGTTTCTTGCTGCTGGGCATTGAGCCGCTCGCCCTTGGGTGGCATGAGGTCATCATGTCCATCGGGCAGAGTGGTTGTCGTGTAGAGCTTGCTCTTGGCTGGGTCGCCTGGAACCAGAGCGGTCCCATGCTCACCGCCTTTAATGGTGTCGGCACGGGTCACCATGACGAGGTCAGCCTTGGGCTTCTCGGGGCCGTGGCACTTGAGGCAGTACACCTCGAGGAGGGGACGGACCTGTTTCTTGAAGTCCACCGGATTCGCCGCGTTGAGGATCAGTCCCGCGG
>JAPLUF010000300.1 GCA_026397755.1 Verrucomicrobiota bacterium | reverse complement strand
GTTTGGGGCCTTTGCGGTGGCCTACGCGCTGTTTGGATTGAGGTCTCCGAAGCTCTTCCGATCGCTTCACGCCGACGGGCATTCGTCGGACCTCGAAGTCGTTGGCTTTGCGCTCCGATGCGAGCTACCGCTTCGAGCGCGGGGCCGATGTGCAGGCGGCCGAATCGGCCAGCCGCCGTTGCGTTCAACTTTTGCTAGAAGTCGCCGGTGGCACGGTGTCGGGCGCGGCTGTCGACGCCTTCCCGAACCCGCCTCAAGTCAAAGAACTGACGCTGAGGCACGATCGTGCTCGGGTCGTTCTAGGTGTGGAGATTCCCTCCGAAACTCAGGCTCAATTCCTCTCTGGGCTGGGCATCGAAGAAGTGGGGCAGGGCAGTGGCAGCGGATCGGCGACCTCCGTGTGGCGTGTGCCGTCGTGGCGCGTGGATCTCAAGCGCGAGGTGGATTTGGTCGAAGAAGTAGCCCGGCTTTTCGGGGTCGATCGCATCCCGTCCACAACGCCCCGGGGCGCAGTGGGAGCGCATCCCTTCGATGCAATCTATGACCGTTTTGCTGAGGTTCGGCGCATCCTGACAGGTTTGGGTCTCGACGAGGCTCAAGGTCAGACGCTCATTTCCGATACGGCCGCGCGTTGGGCGTCTCCGGACGTGGTCCTCTTGGCCAACCCCCTGAGCAGCGACATGAACGCCTTGCGGCCCTCGTTGCTGCCAGGGCTTCTGGATTCGCTCAATCACAACCTCAGCCGTCGCAATGGCGATGTGCAGTTGTTCGAAATGGGCCGGGTTTTCAGCCTGCAGAACGGCGTGGCCCGTGAAGGGTGGCGCGTGGCCATTGCACTGACCGGTGCCCGAGATCCTCGCTTCTGGTCCGGGGCTGACCGGGATGCCAAGGCCGATGTCTATGATCTTAAGGGCTTGGTCGAAGAACTCATCGAGCGGCTCGGTCTCCGCGGCGTGGTCTATGCGCGCCGCCCGGAGAGCACCGCCCTGATGTTGGAATCGGCCACGGTGACCCTCGGTGGCAAACTGCCTTTGGGCCAATTGGGGCAACTGCTGCCGACGTTGGCCAAGCGGTACGACTTACGGGACGCCGTGCTGTTGGCGGAACTCGACCTCGATATTCTTCTGGCCCGTGGAAATTCAGCCCGGAGCTTCAAGCCCTTGGCCGCGTTCCCATCCATCCAGCGCGATGTGGCGATGATTGTGCCCGAGGCGACCACTCACGAAGCAGTCCTGGCCGCGGTCAAGCAAGCCAAGCCGAACAACCTTGAGGCGGTGGAACTCTTCGATGTCTTCCGTGGCAAGCATGTGCCCGAGGGACATAAGAGCTTGGCCTATTCGTTCACCTATCGGGCGGCCGACCGCACCTTAAAGGACGAGGAAGTCCAAGCCGCCCACGACCGCCTCATCGGCGTGTTCCAATCGGCCCTCGGCGCCACCCTGCGCGCCTGAGTGCCCGGGACCGTCGGGTTACCCACCACATGTAGAAACGGGAAGAACAGGGTGGAATCGATGGGTTCCTGGAGTGAGTGAGGTGGGTGTTCGAGATTCACGGGCTGAAATTGATGCTGCGAGGACAGGGGCGTTCTGATTGGTTCTCTCCATGTCAAAGACTCCAGATGTCCGCTGGCGTCAGCGTTTCCAGAGCTTCGGCAAGGCCTTCTCTCAGTTGGCGGCGGCAGCCGAGTTGGCGAAGCAGAGGCGGCTGTCGGATTTGGAACAGCAGGGGTTGATCCAAGCCTTCGAGTTCACCCATGAACTGGCGTGGAACACACTCAAGGATTTCCTCGAATCGCGCGGCAATGGCCCTCTTTACGGGTCCAAAGACGCCACTCGCGAGGGTTTTGCCAAGGGATTGATCATCGATGGTGAGGAGTGGATGGCGATGATTCAGGCCCGCAATCGCAGCAGTCACACTTACAACGAAAAGACCGCACAAGAAATTGCGGCTGCAATCCTGGGAAGTTTCGTTCCGAGGTTTGAGGAATTCCGTCGCCGGTTTTCCGAATTGGAGGCGTTGGATCCATGACCTCGACGCACGGATTGACCGGAAGAACGATGGGCCTCATCGCGGAGGTCTTGGCACGGTTTCCCGAGGTAGAAAAGGCGGTGCTCTTTGGATCCCGGGCCAAGGGCACCCACAAATCGGGTTCGGATATCGATCTCTCGCTCGAGGGTGAAGCGCTCGAGTGGCGATCTGTCGGGAGAATCTACGATGCACTCGATGACCTGCTGCTGCCGTATCGCTTCAGCCTGATTCGATTCGACCGGAACCTCGACCCGGACGTGGCAGCCCACATTGAACGGGTGGGGGTTTGCCTCTTTCAACGCGGGGCTCTCCAGGAAGATCCTGTTAACGCTTAATCCTTGGATCCTTCGCCTCGCCAGAGAGTCCGTTGTTTCGGTGAGGGGTGGAAGCCCGCCGCCGCAGGCGTAGGGCGTTGCCGATGACGATGAGGTCCGAGAGGCCCATGGTCAGGGCACAGACCACGGGGCTCAGGTAGCCCAGGGCGGCCAGCGGCACGGCGGCGGCGTTGTAGAAGAACGCCCAGAACAAGTTCTGGCGGATAGTTCGCAGGGTTCGATCGGCGAGGTTCAAGGCCTCGACCACCGCGGCCAAATCGGGTCGCAGCAGAACAATGTCGGCGGCCTCGCGGGCCACGTCGGAGGCCTTGGCGACGGCGATGCCCAAGTTGGCTGCGGCCAGTGCTGGCGAATCGTTGATGCCATCGCCTACGAAGGCCACCTGAAGCCCGCGCGCTTGGATTTCGCCGAGGATCCGCACCTTGTCCTCGGGTCGGCATTCGGCACGGACCCGTTCCGGCGGGATGCCCACGGCCTTGGCTACTGCCTGACACGTGGGGTCGGTGTCGCCTGAGATGAGCCACGTCTCCGTGCCCTGCGCCTGCAGGCGTCGGACGACCTCGGGTGAGTCCGGACGAATGGCATCACCGATGTGCAGAATTCCCAGCAGCATTGTCCCTTCTACCAACAGCAGCACGCTTTGACCGGCGTCGGCAGCCAGTTGGAGCGAGGTCTCGGCGTTCCGGTCCAGGGTCACCCCTAACGAGCGAATCCAACCGAGTGATCCCAGCCGGAAGGGTTGAAGGGGATCGGCCCCATGGGCAACGGCCTCGATGCCTTGACCGCGCAACTCCCGCCAAGAGGTCAGCGCAGGCATCGTCGGCTGCGAGGCAGGGTTAGAATGAGTGAGAGCCTTTCCGGCTGCGCTCACGGCCCGCGAGACCGGATGTTGAGATCGATCCGCCAAAAGCCCGGCCAGTGCGGGCAGCGGAATGGATCGGAAATTTTCTGGCCGCAGGTCTTCCCATCGAGTGATGGAGGGATGACCGGCCGTGAGAGTGCCAGTCTTGTCGAAAGCCAAGGCCGAGATGCGCCCGGTTTTTTCGAGTGCTACCGCGTCCCGGATGAGGATGCCGCGTCGGGCGGCGGCGTTGATACCAGCCATCAGAGCCACCGGTGTGGCCAGCCCCATGGCACAGGGACAGGCCACGATGAGCACCGAACAGAAGGCCGAGACAGCATCGCTCATGGGGGACAGGCTGGCCTGAGGGTGCCAGAGCAGGGGACTCAGGAAGGATTGCCAGTGGCGGAGTGTTTCCGGAGCCCAGGCCCAGGCTGCTGCGGACACGCAGGCGATCATCACCACCACGGGCACGAAGACCGAACTGACCCGGTCGGCTAGGCGTTGGATGGAAGCCCGGCTGGACTGAGCCCGTTCCACCACCGCGGCGATGCGGGCTAAGGTGGTGTGTTCGCCGGTGGCGGTTACCCGCACGACGAGGCTTCCCTCCACGTTGGCTGAGCCGGCCAGCAACGCTGAGCCAGAAGTTTTTCGTACCGGCATGGGCTCTCCGGTCAGCAGGGATTCGTCTGCCGACGAGTCCCCTTCCAGCACGATCGCATCGACCGGGATCTGGTCTCCGGGTTTGATGCGCAATCGCTCTCCGGGGCGCAGTTGGGAAACAGGGGTGTCTACTTCGCGTGCCTCGGAATCCAAACGTCGGGCCGTGGTAGGAGCCAACTCCATCAACGCTCTCAGAGCATTTCCGGCCTTGGAGCTCATCCGAGCTTCCAGAGCATGGCCCACGCTGATGAGCGTGAGGATGCTCACCGACTCGGCGAAGAAGAGGTGGGCGTGGCTCTGGGTAAAAAACAGCCACAGGCTCCAAAGGTAGGCGCTCGATGAACCCAGTGACACGAGGGTGTCCATATTAGAGCGGCCGACTCGGGCCTGCCGCCAGGCCCCGCGATAGAATCGCCACCCCACACCCGCTTGGACCGCGCTCGCCAGCACCAACGACAAGGTCTGGAAGCCTCGTTGCATGCCCCAGCCGCCGATCCAATCGCCGGTCAGCAGCAACAGCGTGGCGGGAACTCCCAGCCAAACCGCCGTCGTCCAAGGATTGAGTAGAGTGTTTCCGGGGGGCGATCCGGCCGGGGAGGGGGATCCGGGGTTCTCGGCCAAGCAGGCCTGATAACCCGCCCGTTCCACCGCCTCGATCAACCGTGCGGGTTCCGGAGCCTGACCGGGCATCCAGTAAGTCCGTGCCATGGCACCCTGGAGGTCCACCACGGATCGGGAAACCCCCGGCACGCCTTGGAGGGCTTCGGTGACCGATCGAGCGCAATTTCCGCAATCCATACCCTCAATCCGTAACTCGGTGAGGGTGCCCAACGGAGGTGGCGGTGTGGAGCGGGGTCGAAAACTAATTCCCTCTGGACCCATGGCCACAGCCTCGGTTGAGTTCTTCCGACAGAACAATGAGAAATAACAACCTACCTTCAGTGAAAGTTACTGGATCGAACAACAGACGTGCGGCCGATGTCCGTATCGCATAGTTTTGTTTGGCCACGGATGATTGACGCCCCGTCACCCTCTGAAGATCCCCTGGAACTCCTGCCGCAATCCCTGCGCCAACGGTTGGGATCGTGTCGCAAGTTGCGATGCCTCTCGTCTCGAAATTTTCGCGAGGTCTACCTGGTCGAGGGCTCGCAGGGTTCCTGGCGAGTGTTCAAAATTGCCCGTCAGTGCGATTCCGAAACGCTGGTCCGTTTTCAGCAAGTGCGTGAAGCCCTCAAGGGGATCTCCATCGAGGTCGGATTGTTACCGGTTCTCGACTATGGTTTGGAGCCGGTTCATGGAATTGCTTGGGAAGAGCTGCCGCTGGCGGACTCGGTGGACTCGAAGCCGGTGGAGTTTGAGAACTACTCACCAGTGACCGTGGCTGTGGGCGCTTCGGGCACGACGGTAGTCGCGGCCAAGACAGCCTTGCCGGTGGTTCAAGCCCTAGCGTTCCTGCATCGTCGGGGTTTGGCTCATGGCGATGTCAAACCCGCCAACTTGCTCCAACTCCAAGGGCGTTGGGTTCTGGCCGATTTCGACACCGTGGTTGCGGTCCATGAGGTCGTGGCCATCTCCGTATCCACCGAGGGTTACAGCCCGCCCGGAACGAGTGGAGGGAATGAGCGAGATTTCTACGCGCTCGGAAAGTTGATTTACGAACTATGGAGCGGAAATACCCGCTTGGAATTCCCCTCTCTGCCGTCGCGTCTGATGGGCGTCGGTACTTGGATTCGTGAAGATCGCCTGATCAATCGCCTCATCGAGGCGTTGTGTCATCCGGTGGGAATAAATCGATTACGGGAACTTCAGGTGGTGCAGGCGGTCCTGGAGGCGGTGGAATCGGGAGACTCGGTACAATTGTCCCGGGCCGAGGCGCTCCTGCGGCCCCCTGCGAACCGAGCGGTGAGGTGGGGCGTCGGTGTCGTATTTTCTGGGGTCCTGTTGTGGTTAATTCTTCTTCAGAGCGGATGGTTGCCTCGGTTACCCGTTTTCAAGGTCGTGAGCGCGTTGGCTTCAACAGTGCCTGAACGCGAACCGACGGAGGGACTTGTGGCGTATTATCCCTTGGATGGAGACGCCCAAGACCACAGCGGCCGAGGTCATCATGGCACCCTCTTCGGAGTGTCTTGGGCCGCCGATGCCTCCAAGGAGCCCTCCCGCGCGGCGCATTTCAATGGTGAGGCCGGCATTAGCATCCCGGAGTTTCCGGAGTCGGAGACCAATGCCTTTTCGACCGTATTGTGGGTGCTCGCATCGCAGACCAACCACGGAAAGATCTCCACCCAAGGCAAGCTCTTGATCAAGGATCGAGGCGTTGGAGATCGAGACTCACCCGGGCGTCAATGGACTCTGGCGCTGGATCATGGCATCGTGAAAAGTGAGGTCTGGGTCCATCCGGAGGGAGGAACTAACAGGATTTGCTCCCAGTATATCCCTCAAGATTACTCAAGAAATGATTGGATCCACCTGGTCCAGACTTGGGACGGCCGTCGCTTGGAATTGTGGATCGACGGCGAACGGAGGGACTCCACGTCTGCGGTGGGGGCCTTGGCTTTAGGCGATTCGCCGGTCCGTATCGGCTGGGATCAATACTACTTCTTTGAGGGTGATATCGACGAAGTGCGAATTTATGACCGCGCCCTTTCCGATGACGAAGTCCGAGGAATGTTCCGTCTTGGCCTGCGAAGAGCTCTGAGTCAGTGGTGGGTCAGGCTGTTGGGCGGTTGATGCGATGGGGGGTTGCTGGACCTTCCAAGCTAGACCATCCTCTCCGGCGTGACCCTCTGTTTTGCCATTGCGTGCCGCGCTCTTCAAATCTGTTGTCACGGTGTCGCTTGGGTGGTGTTGATGAGCCTATGTTCCGTGGCCCTCCAAGCCGGAACCGCACCCACGTCGGAAGCGCACGTGGATTTCAACCGACAGATTCGTCCTATTTTTTCGGAACATTGCTATGCCTGCCATGGCCCGGATGAGGGCAAACGCAAGGCCGGGTTACGCCTCGATCGTCAGGAAGACGCCTTTCAAACGCTCAAATCTGGCCAGCATGCCTTGGTCGCTGGTAATTCCGAAAAGAGCACCCTCGTCGAGCGGATCCTGACGAAGGATCCCGACGAGATCATGCCGCCACCCAAGCATGGAAAACCCCTCTCGCCCGCTCAGATTGAACTCCTCCAACAATGGGTGCGACAGGGAGCTGGGTGGCAACAGCACTGGTCGTTCATCGTGCCCACGGCTCCGGAATTGCCTCGAGTTCAGGACGGCAAGTGGGCCCGCAATGCCATCGACACCTTCGTCATGGCTCGATTGGAGTCCGAAGGGCTCAGGCCCAATCCGGAGGCCGACTCGGTTAGCTTGCAGCGCCGTGTCACCCTCGACCTCACCGGCTTGCCTCCCACTGTGGAGGAAGTCGACGCCTTCCTCGCTGACAAGCGTTCGGATGCTTATGAGCGCCTCGTCGACCGCCTGATGGATTCTCAGCATTATGGAGAGCGAGTCGGTCAGAACTGGCTTGATTTGGCGCGCTACGCCGACACGAGCGGATACCACTTCGATGGCGTCCGGTTCATGTGGTTGTGGCGGGACTGGGTGATCGATGCCTTCAATGCCGACAAGCCCTTCGATCAATTCACCGTCGAGCAGTTGGCGGGCGATCTCTTGCCCAATCCTTCCGTCAGTCAGCGGGTGGCCACTGGTTTTGTGCGCAACAACATGACCAATGACGAAGGTGGCGCCGACCCGGACGAGTACCTCAACAAGTACGTGGTGGATCGGGTCAACACGGTGGGGGCGACCTTTATGGGGTTGACCGTGGGCTGCACCGAGTGCCACGACCACAAGTACGATCCCATTAGCACCAAGGAATTTTACCGGCTTTACGCGTTCTTCCACAACGTGCCGGAAAAGGGGCTCGATCGTATCCGCACCGACAACCCGCCGCCGCGCCTGCCGGTGCCGACGTCGGATCAGGCTGCCCGGTTCGTTGAGGCCGATTTCGCTCTCAAGGATGCCGAGAAAACCCTCCAGGACCGGAACAACGAATTGGGCGAGACTCAGGAGAAATGGGAGCGAGAACTGGGCGAGAAGTCTCCAGTGCTGGCGTCGACCCACGGCGTGGTGGTCCGGTGGAACTTCAATGGCGCTCTAGATCCGGCACTCGCTTGGAAGGGAACCAACGCGCCCGAGTTTGCTGATGCCCGCTTGGGCAAAGCCCTGAAGCTCGATGGCAAGGCCCATGCCGAGGCCGTTTCGCGCTCGGACTGGGGGCGCACCAACGCCTTCGCGGTGGCCGCATGGGTCCGGCTCCAAGGCGATGGCGCCGTCTTGAGCCAAATGGAAAAAGGTCCCGGATACCGCGGGGTGGACTTACTCATTTCAGATCGGCGCCTCCAAACCCACCTCATCCATGCTTGGCCCGAGGACGCCATCAAGGTCCGCACCAAAGAACAATTGCCTCAGAACCAGTGGCTCCATGTCGCCGTGAGCTACGATGGATCGGCCAAGGCCTCCGGCGTTCAACTCTTCGTCAATGGAGTGCGCAAGGATCTGGAGACTGAGAAGGACCAGCTCAAGGGATCCTTCGCCACGCAAGAACCCCTTCGCATCGGCTCCCGTAATGGAGAATCTTTCTTCACGGGTCAGTTGGATGACTTGCGGATATATTCTCGGACGCTCGCCGCCACCGAGGCGGTATCACTGACCTTTGAGGGCTATGCGGCGATTGTGGCCAAGTCGCGAGGCCAGCGCTCCGACGAAGAACGTAACGAGGTGGCTCGCTTCTACCGCGAGAACCATGCGGTCGACTTCCTGCGAGCCGAGAAGGCACTGGCCCAGGCGCGCCGCAACAAGGACGCCTTCTATTCCAAGATTCCGACCACTCTCATCATGGAGGAGCTGGATCCCCCTCGGGAGACGTACGTGTTGGTTCGGGGCGACTTCCGCACGCGGGGGGAACGGGTGCAACCGGGGACTCCCTCCTTCCTGCCATCGCTGCCGGCCGGTCCGACCAACCGCCTGGCCTTGGCTCGATGGCTGGTTTCTCGGGAACATCCGCTCACTGCCCGAGTAACGGTTAATCGCTACTGGGCGATGCTCTTCGGCACAGGGTTGGTCAAGACGGCCAACGATTTTGGTTCCCAAGGTGAGTGGCCTAGCCATCCGGAGTTGCTCGACTTTCTGGCGGTCCGTTTCCGCGACGGAGGTACTGGAGGAGCGACGACGACCCAGCGGCGCGGCCAGAAGACTCCCCACCTCAAGCCCTGGAGCGTGAAGGACCAGTTGCGCCTGATGGTCACCAGCGCCACCTACCGGCAGGCGGCGACGGCTACCCCGGAGAAGCTGACACGGGACCCCTACAATCGACTCTTCACCCGCGGTCCGCGTCTGCGGTTGGACGCCGAATACATCCGCGACAACGCGCTGGCCGTCTCAGGCCTGCTCAACTCGAAAATTGGTGGCCCGAGCGTCAAGCCCTACCAACCGCCGGGCATCTGGGACGGGACCGACTCGGTCTTCGTCCAAGATCATGGCCAGGATCTCTACCGCCGGGGCATGTACGTGTTCTGGAGGCGCTCCGCGCACTACCCGTCTTTTGCCACATTCGATGCGCCCAACCGCGAGGTTTGCACGTTCTTGCGCCAGCGGACGCAAACACCGCTGCAATCTCTGGTGCTCATGAATGACCCCGCCTTCGTCGAAGCGGCTCGCGGCCTTGCGCAGCGGGTGCTGAACGAGGAGCCGACCAATCTCGACCGTCGATTGATCCGCGCCTTCCGGCACACCTTGGGTCGCAAGCCCCAACCGGACGAGGTGGCCGTACTGAGGCAGACTCACGAACAGCAGTTGGCCCGCTTCCAGGCCGACCCGGCGGCCGCCAAGGCCCTCATTGCCGTGGGCGAGTCTAAGGCTCCGGAATCCGCCGATCCCGTCGCGCTGGCAGCCATGACCGCAGTGGCCAACGTGCTCCTCAACCTCAACGAGACCATCACCAAGTGAACCCCTCCTACCTTCAGAGCGAAGCCGAGCGCATACTGACTCGGCGTACGTTCCTTACCCGCAGCTCTACGGGCCTCGGTGCCATGGCTTTGGCCTCGCTGTTGCCGGCGCACCTCCGGGGAGC
>JAPLUF010000323.1 GCA_026397755.1 Verrucomicrobiota bacterium | reverse complement strand
GCGCCACCCCATCGGTCAAGTGTCGGACCCTGAGTCGCAGGATTTCAGCCTCGCTCAACTTTCCTTCCTTCAAGAGCACCGAACGAATGGTTTCCCGATCCAATTCCCGCTTTGAGCTATGCCCACCAACGCCTGCCTGAACGAACATAGATTCCCTATAACGAGCTGCTGCTTGACCCCAATTCGGCATCGAGAAAACCCCCATAATTCCTCGTTGCAAATCCCTTTGCCCTACCAAGGCCGCCGAGTAGCCGCAGAATCGATAATCCTTAGGATCACCCACCAGACCTGCCCGAACTGGATTGAGATCAATGTAAGCAGCGACCGTCCGCAAAGCCCTAGGAGACTCCTCCACCAGCACACTTTTGAAGCGTTCCGCCCAAAGAGTACCAAAGCGGTCCGTCCGTCGATTGTACCAGCGACTAAAACGCTGTTTGAATTCCTTCATAAACACCGACACATCGCCCATTCGCCCTAGAAGTGTCTGGCGAATGTGTCCCGGCATCTGGCCCTTGCCCTGCCCCATCATCGCATCCCGCGCCAGAACCACCAAAAAACCTTGCGACCCATAGAAACCCTCGGCCCTGAGAAACAGCTCCTCATCACTCAACGCCACAGCCTTTGGAACCCGCACCAGCAGATGGAAATGATTCGCCATCATGCAATAAGTGATCACCTCCAACCCGCAGAACCGTGCCAGCGGCATCAACAGATCCACCAACCGAGCCTTGCAAAGATCATCCAGCAGCATCTGCCCGCCCACAGTCCTGGAAATGCAATGGTACACAGCCCCCTCAGAACACTCCCCTTTGATCCGCGCCAGCCTCATATCTCGAAATCTAGACACCACGACCCAAGTAAGTCAAAAATATTGAACCTGTCACTTTATTTGGGTTTGACTGGTTGGCAGGAGTGCCCTATCAAAAGAGACTTCACTTTATGAGGGTTTTAAATTCTTGGGTTTCGTGGGCTTTGGGTTCGTTGGTGGCTTTGTCCGCTTTTGGGGCGGATTGGCCTCAGTGGCGGGGTGATTCACGCAGGGACCATTCTCCAGATAAGGGCTTGCTGGCTCAGTGGCCTCAGGAGGGGCCAAAACAGGTCTGGTCATTCAACAATGCAGGCTTGGGTTATGCCGGCTTCGCGATTGCGAAAAACTCTCTGTTCACAATGGGTCTGCGGGATGGACAGGAATTTCTGTTAGCAGTGGATGCTTCCACCGGAAAAGAATTGTGGAGCTCTCCAGCGGGCCAAAAATACCCGAATGGTTGGGGGGATGGCCCTCGAATGACTCCGACGGTGGATGGTGATCGAGTCTTCGCAATCGGTGGACAGGGCTTGATGATTTGCGTCGAGGCCAAGAACGGAAAATTAATCTGGTCCAAGAATCTGGTGACCGATCTGGGCGGTCAGCTCCAAGATTGGGGTTATACGGAATCCCCACTGGTGGTGGGCGATATTGTGATTTGTACCCCGGGCGGAGCTCAGGGAACTCTCGCAGGATTGGACAAATCTTCCGGTGCAGTCCGGTGGCGCACTTCGGGGCTCACAGACAACGCTCAGTATTCCTCGCCGATCCTGATCCAACACGAGGGCCAACCTCAGGTCGTTCAGTTGGTGATGAATCGATTTTTCGGGGTGTCCCCGAAAGATGGCTCAGTTCTATGGAAAAAAGACTTTCCAGGACGGGTGGCCGTCATTCCCACCCCCATCTATGAGGACGGGATCGTTTATGTGACCGCTGGATATGGTGTGGGATGTGAGGCGGTTCGCTTGGGCACAAATAACTCAATCGCTCCACTTTACTCCAACAAGGTGATGAAGAACCACCATGGCGGGGTGGTTTGCGTCGATGGATACCTTTACGGCCACTCCGACGGGGGCGGTTGGGTCTGCCAAGAACTGAAAACCGGCAAAGAAATCTGGTCCCACAAGGGTTTTGGGAAGGGATCCGTCACCTACGCCGATGGAAAACTCATCTGCCTCGATGAGCGCAATGGGGATGTCGCTCTGGTGGAGGCGAGTACTCAGGGATGGAAGGAGTTGAGCCGCTTCAAGCTGGCACCGCTGAGCTCCAAGCGGAGTTCTCAGGGGGGGATTTGGCCGCACCCGGTCGTTGTCAACGGACGACTCTACCTGCGCGATCAGGAGTTGCTCCACTGCTTCAATGTGAAGTCCCCGTGATGATCCTTGGCTCGTCGATCGACGACGGGCCCACTTCATTCTTAGCGGGCTCCTCCGGTCCCCTACTCGTTTGCTGGCCAGTGCATTGCTCCCTAGTGCATTACTCCCGCGAGGCGTGAAGGTCGCACCAAAACTCGCGTCCATGGGAGGTCCAGTGTCGATAATGGCGGTGCCACAAGGCTTTGACCGCATCACCGGACACCCATGTTCCCGTCAGGTTTGATCCAAAATCGCCTGAGGAACCGATCGGAAAATCACGTCCCGGAAACCGCCGGGACCGCTGCCCCAATGCCCGGATCCGGTGATAACCCGCCAGTTTACGGATGAGGCGATAGGGCCACGCCCGATGCGCCGTCAGGATTCTGGGAAATTGTGCCGTCCAACCCAATGGCCCAGACCAATCGTCGATCGGAAGCAATGAACTTTGCTCCACTAGCATAAATCGTCGGTAGCCCAGCGCCTCACAAGCATCCACCAAGGCCACATCGGAGACCTCCACCGACAGGTAATCGGGCAAGCCCACTTCGCGGAGTCCATCGAGGCAGAAATGGTCAGCACTTTCGATGTCCACTTTGAGGTAGTGCGGAACCCCGTGTTGACGCAGTAGATCTCCAAAGCGGAGGGCGGGCACCGTCACCTTCCGATGCCGATGGCCGCCGCGAGCCGCGCTGGCCACGTCGAGTGCGCTCCATTCCGGATGATCTTCGTTGATCCAGAACTCCACTTCCCCTGGTTCACCCGCAACGGCCACGTTCTGAATCACCAACCGGCCATCGCGAACGGCTTCTGGAAAACGGGCCGCCACTTGACCACAGAAAGACTCGTTGGCCTCCACGGCAACGACTCTGAAACCGCATTCGAGATAGAACCCCGCATCGTCACCATTGTTCATCCCCACATCAAAGATGAGGTCCGGAGTGGGTGACGTGTTCATTGTGTGGCGAAGCTAATGACGCCCACGCCTGGAGAACAGATTTTTGGCAAGTGTACCGGGCTGCACGAATCGAATCTTGGAAACCAAGTCGTAGATCGGCGAAGGAGTGACTGATTGAGTCCCCGGTTAGCCTGCCCCCCGGATTTCTCGGCCCCACGACCAGCGACAGCCAGCCATCCGGTGTGTTGAAGGCACCGTTAGAATCGCTGTTATCCAACATTTGTTCAGATCCATACTTATCAGCGTCAAATTTTTCCTAGTACGGCGACCTCCCTTGACTTGAAGCGAGCCAGCTGAAGTCTCAACCCGGAAGGTTCACGCAATCGTAACCCTCCATCGAATCGCTTTTAAAACTTCCGGCATCGCCTGGTAGGCGAATCGTCAGAAACAAGAGCGTTTTGGGGGAGAACGGGATCCATTGGCTACTAACCCGGCCGATGGCATCTGAAGCAAACCTTGTAACAACCATGAAACGCCAAATCCTAAAATTGACGAGCCTTCTCGCGCTGATCTCCAGCGCGATGCCGACCTTGACTGCGGACTACGCATCAACGGTCTCCAATCTCAAGCCGGTCGCCTTCTGGCGCCTGAATGAGACCACGCAACCTCCCGCTGCTGACGTAGCGGTGAACGCCGGTTCCCTGGGCAACGCTGCCGTGGGTTACTACCTGGGGACAGCCCAGCATCCGGTTCCGGGCGCACTCAATGGCCGCACCGACAGCGCCGTGGGCTTCGATGCCACCGCCAACTCGGCGACGATGGTACCCTACATGCCGGAAATGAATCCCAAGGCCCCCTTCACGGTGGAAGCCTGGCTGAGCCCGAATATCGAGCACGCTGTGGGATCCGGCACCCTGACTTGCGCCATTTCTAGCGGCCAATTTGCCGCCCCCCGCACCGGTTGGTTGATCTACCAATCGGAGACGGGTTGGAACCTCCGCATGTATAACAGCAATGGAACCGCCACCTCGGTGAACATCAGTGGTGGAACGGCTCCCGTGTCTGGCATGTGGTACCACATCGTCGCGGTTTACGACGGTGCGACCGCCAAGCTGTTCGTCAATGGCGCCAAGGCGGCTGAAGCAGCCCAAACCAGCTATGTGCCCGGCCAATCGGGCGGTTTCGCTATTGGCGGCCGCGCGGACGGTTCATTCTGGTGGAATGGTTCCGCCGATGAAGTGGCTCTCTACAGCAAGGCCCTGACCACCGAAGAAATCTCCGCTCACTACGCCAACGGCTCGGCCACCAGCCCCGCCGCCACCTACCAGAGCCTCGTTCTGGCCCAAGCTCCCATCGCCTACTACCGCCTGAACGAAGGAGCCTACACGGCACCGGCCAGTGTGCCTCCGGCCGCTAACACCGGAACGGCGGGCGCTTCCATCGCCGGTTCCTACAACCCCGGCATGAAGGCGGGCGCGGAGGCCCCAAAGCCCCCGATTTACACCGGGTTCGAGGCCTCCAACGTCGGTGGCGGGTTCAATGGTTCGGCCGGTTACGTCGGCACTCCGTTCCAGATGAATGACCTGACCGAATTCACCATGATGGGCTGGGTCCAGCGCAGCGCCATCAAGAGCGGTCGTGGCGGCTACTTCGGCCAGAACGACCTGCTCGAGTTCGGCGACGCGGATGCCGGCGCCAACATCGAACTGTGGGTCAACGCCCGGGGCGGCAACATCAAGGCTGCTTATTTATCCCTTCAAGGACAACGATTGGGGCCACTTCGCCGTCATCGGCAGCGCCACCTCCACCGTCCTGTATGCCAACGGCAAAGAAATCGGCCGTCTGAGCGGCCCGGTGGCCAGCTATGGCACCAGCAGCTACAACTTCAATATCGGTGGCGGCGGCATCTTCAACACCGCCGGCGACTACTTCAAAGGCAACATCGATGAAGTCGCCGTTTTCGATAAGGCGCTGAGCGCGGCGGACATCCAGTCGATTTACTTCTCGGCCAATGTGGCTCCGACCATCACCCAGCAACCGACCCTCCCGAGCCGCACCCTCTTTGCGGGTTACTCGGTTAGCTTGACGGCTGCCGCCAGCGGCACGCCTCCCCTCACCTATCAGTGGCGCAAGAATGGACAAAATCTGGCCGGCAAGACCTCGACCACCCTGTCGCTGACCGGCGTGACTGCAGCGGATGCAGGCTCCTATGATATCGTGGTGACGAGCACCTACGGCTCCACCAGCAGCACCCCAGTCGCCCTCGTGGTGACGCCTGCCGACACAGTGGCGCCGACCCTTCAGTATGCCGCGGGCGTTTCCAGCTTCGACAAGGTGCGGGTCTGGTTCTCGGAACCCTTGGATCCGACGACCGCTCAGTTGGCGGCCAACTACAAGATCGAAGGTCTCACCGTCACCGGTGCTGCCTTGAAGGCCCCGGCGGGCAGTATCGGCGACAACATCGTCGAACTGACGACCTCCAAGCAGACCGCCGGTCAGAGCTACAAGATCACGGTCACTGGCGTGAAGGATCAGATGGTTCCAGCCACCGCGATTGCCGCAAACTCGACGATCAGCTTTGGCTCCTGGCAACTGGCTTCCGGCGCGCTGCGCTTCGAGCACTACGACAACCTCCCGACTGCCAGTGACGCCGCCATCACGGCCGCACTGGATGATCCCCGCGTGATCGCCGGCACCCCGACAACGCTCGGAACCATCACCGGTCGTTTCGACACCCGCACGGTGTTCCCGGATGACAGCCATGAGAACTACATGGCCCGAATCACCGGCTTCATCACCCCGACCGAGTCGGGCGACTACTACTTCTTCGTGGCCTCCGATGACGCTTCCCGCGTTTATCTCAGCGCGAATGAAACGATGCCCAACCCAGTCACTGACACGCCTATCGTCAATGAACTGGGCTGCTGCAAAGGATTCCTGGAACCCGAATCGGGATCAACGCAAACCACGGCCGCCCCGATCAGCCTGCTGGCCGGCAAGAAGTACGCGATCCTGACGCTGCTCAAGGAAGGCGGCGGCGGCGACTGGCTCAAGTTGGCTTGGCGCAAGTCCACCGACACCACCGCGTCGGCCGCATTGGCCCCCATCGAGGGCAAGTATCTTTCCACCTACGTGGATCCGAATGCCGAAGTGGAATTCACCAAGCAGCCGACCAATCAGGAGGGCGCCCTCTCCACTTCAGCGGTCAACTTCCTGACCCAGGCCTTCACCTCCAGCGACGGCGGCTTCACGGTCACCAACACCACCCCAGAGCCTCCCGGCCCCTGGGTGTATGACCCGGCCAATGGCGTTTGGTCGGCCGACGGTTCCGTGGACGGTTGCGGCGGCCCTTACAACTCGCGCCTGAATTCGGCGACCTACACGGTGCCGGAGTCCCTGGCCGTGACCCTAAACTTCTCGCACCGCTATTCCTTCGAAGGTGACTTCTATGATGGCGGCCAAGTGCTCGTCAGCGTCAACGGCGGGGCCTTCACCGTGGTTCCGGGTGACAACTTCACGGCCAATGGCTATGCCAACAGCGTGATCGTGGGTAGCGGCGTCCTCAAGGGCCTGCGTGCCTTCAACGCGGATTCCGCAGGCTATGCGGCTGGCAGCTTCATCACTAGCTCCGCGATCCTTGGCACCTTTACCAAGGGCGACAAGATTGTGGTCCAATTCCTGGGCGGCTGGGACGACTGCTCCAAGGCCAGCACCCCGAGCTGGCAAATCAAGGAAGTCAAACTGGCTGTCAGCTCGCCGCCCACCGCGGTGACCTTCGACGGCACCGCCAAGGTGACCCGTCAAGGTGTGGCCACCTCGTTCAGCTACCAATGGCAGCGCAACGACGGCTCGGGCTTCGTGGACATCGCCAACGCGACCGGCACCTCGTACCGGTTCTTCCCGACTACCCCTTCGGACATCTCCGCGACCTACCGTCTGATGGCGGGTGTCCCAGGCAAGATGGTCTCCAGCTCCGACGTGAAGGTCACTCCTCCGCGGCCGACGCTCTCGCTCAGCCGCACCGCCGACGTGATCACGGTCACCTTCACGGGTAGCCTGCAGTTATCTACCTCGCTCACCGGACCGTTCTCCAACGTGACCGGCGCGACGAGCCCCTACGCGGTGCCCGCCCCAACCGGCGGCAGCCTGTTCTTCCGCAGCATCAAGTGATCTAGCGGAAACGGTTTCTTACAGCCCGGGAAGGTTCGCCTTCCCGGGCTTTTTGTCTCCTTAACGCCCCGATTGGACGAACCCCATCGCCGGGAGAGCCCTCTCCCCTGACCAAAATCCTGGTCTCCCAGTTGCCGACCCGATTGAGGCGAGCCATCTTGCGCATCAAGACATGATGACCACGTCCCCTGAGCAACTCCTCGGTGCCCTGAATTGGCGCTACGCCACCAAGAAATTCAACGCATCGGCCCCCATATCCGCCGACCTCTGGAAAACCCTGGAAACAGCCCTCGTTCTGGCTCCTTCCAGCTTTGGACTGCAGCCATGGAAATTTGTGGTGGTCACCGATCCCCAGGTTAAAGCCCAGTTAGTGCCCCATTCTTGGGGACAATCCCAACCGGCCGACTGCTCTCACATGGTGGTTTTTGCCGTTAAAACTGGTCTGGATCAGAGCCATGTGGATCAATTTTTGGCCCGTCAAATTGAAGTCCGCGGCGGATCCTTGGAGGCCTTGGCCGGCTACCGCGGCATGATGCTGGGAAGCCTTCAGAAAGCGGCCGATGCGGGCTACCTCGACGTCTGGCAAACCCATCAGGTGTACATCGCTCTGGGGCAGTTCATGACGGCGGCGGCCTTGCTGGGTGTGGATACTTGCCCGATGGAAGGGATCGCTCCGGTAGAATACGACCGAATCCTGGGACTCACCGGTTCGGGCTACAAAACCGTGGTCGCCTGTGCAGCGGGTTATCGCGCGGACGACGATAAATATGCGTCCCAGAAGAAGGTCCGTTTTCCCGCCTCCGAGGTAGTGAAGCACGTCTGAGCCTCAACCGGGCAGCCGGTGACCCTCCGCCCGCGCCGGAAGGTCACCGCTGCAGCTCGGCTTTGGCCGCGCCCGCCGACCTTCCTGGGTCCTTTCTTATCCGTTTTGCCCCTCTGGACCGCATTGAGCGATGGAGTGCCCGCCGTTCCATAAGCAGCGGCGCAGTTCCCAACAGCAAACTCAAACACCGTCGACCGAGGGAAATCATGGCTGGCGGCGACGACGGGGGCGGCTTGGGTTCTCGCCATCGGCACCCCCGCCTTTTCCGGAAGGTAGCGAGTAAGTCTCCGAGGCGGTTTGACCGTCCCCGTCGGCCCAATCGAAGGTCACGGTCTGGTTGGTATTCAGGCGGTATCGAAGGTGATGCGTTTGGGTAGCGGTCTTCACCTCGACATGGAAGTGATTGGAAGGACTGTGATCAAACCCCGTGATCCGAGCCCCGCGCCAGGGCTGCAGCGCTGGTCGCACCGGAAACGCCCGGGGCTGAGGGTCCACCTGTCCCTCTCGCTCAACGACCTCGCCGTGGAATCCGCCGTTGAGGTAGGGGTACTTCCGGGTGGCATGGTAATGGTAACCGAGGGCCGGGGTGCTGTGCCCGTTGAAGGCATCCAGCGTACCCACCGGAGATCCATCGGGTTCGGTAAACCCGTAAAT
>JAPLUF010000284.1 GCA_026397755.1 Verrucomicrobiota bacterium | reverse complement strand
GCGGGACATCATCGTGTCCTGGTTGCAGTCCTGGTGGGCAGATCCCCGCCGCGTCCGTTCCCTCATCCCAGACTGGCTCCTGCTTCAAGCAAACGCTTCCTTCGGAAACATTATACCGGTCAATTAGGTTAGTTGGTATTAGGCATCCCAACACTTCGACTGCAATTGGCGTAAAGTCGACCGGCTAAGCTTGCCGCTCGCCCACCGTTTCAACCCTGAATTGCCTCGGTCCCGTCTTGGAATCCCAGAAGGTTCAACCCGCAAGTCCTTTGGCTGATTATTGTCTTTGAGGGTAGCAGGCCAGCAGTGACTCAAAAAACTCGATGCCGATCATCGTTGATAAGTTCAACCAATAACCGATCTCAGCGTGGTCGGATGATCAACTCTTCGATGACCGCACGGGACGGCAACTGGACGGCCAAGAGGACGCAAGCGGCGATGTCTTCGGGCTGCATCATGCGGGCGCGGGCGGCCTCATCGGGAACCACCGGGCGACGATTCAAGAGGGGGGTGTCGATGTCGCCTGGAAAGATACCGATGGCGCGAACACCACGGGTGCGCTCTTCGGCATTGATGGCCTGAGTTAGACCAGCCAAGCCAAACTTCGACATCACGTAGGCAGGTCCCGCCTTGGGTGAGGCCTGCTTGCCCGCATCGGAGATGATATTGACGATGGTCCCCGAACCCCGGTTGCGCATTCCGGGCAGGAAGGCCTGCACGCAGTAGTAGGCACCGTTGAGGTTGGTATCCATCATGGACCGGTAATCGGCATCAGACAGCACTTCCAGGGCCCGTTGGGGAGCGTTGGTGCCCGCGGCGTTGACCAGCACTTCTACGGCTCCCCATTCAGCTTCGATACGGCGACCGACCTCACGGACCGACTCCTGCTGTCCGATGTCGCATTCCATCGCCGTGACGCAATCGGCCAAAGAGCCCGCCAGTGAACGGGTTTCTTCCAGAGCCGAACGCCGCCGCCCGAGAGCAACGACCGACCATCCAGCGTTCACCAATGCGAGGACGGTCGCCTGCCCCACGCCGGAGCCACCGCCCGTGACCACTGCCAATTTCTTCATGTTTTGAAATCTTAAGGAGGAAGGCTAAAAATGGGAACTGCAGGAATCAGGCCCGGGCCCGGTGCCGAGCCTCAAGGTCTTGCAGTGCTTGCCGAACGTGACCGACGTCCATTGAGTGAACCTCCAAGCCGCGTCCGATGTCACTCAGTAGGGTGATGGTCAACTCTCCGCCAAGGTGTTCGCGAAATTCCTCCAAACCCTCCAATACCCCCAACTCGCCCGAAGCGGCGACGGATTTGAGTTCGGGATCAAACAATGTGAATCCCAACCGTTCCAAGAGGCTCAGGATGCGTTCGGCGGCCGGACGAGCGAGCAGACCTTGCCGGACCGAATACAACACATCCAGGGCGATGCCGATGACCACCGCCTCACCATGCCGCAAACGGTATCCACTCATTTGCTCGAGCTTGTGGGCGGCCCAATGTCCAAAATCGAGAGGCCGTGCACTGCCCATCTCGAAGGGATCACCGCCGTTGGCAATGTGATTGAGATGCAATTCCGCACTGCGTCGAATGAGGTGCTTCATCGGCTCTGGCTCGAAAGCAGCCAAGGCCAAGGCATCCTGCTCGAGCCGCACGAAGAACTCGGAATCTCGGATGCAAGCCACCTTCACCGCTTCGATGTAGCCGGCGCGCTTGTCCCGATCGGAGAGGCTGGCCAACAAGTCAAAGTCGTTGATCACCGCGAAAGGCGGCGCAAATGTCCCAATGAAGTTCTTCTTTCCGAAGGCGTTGACACCGTTCTTCACCCCCACGCCGGAATCATCTTGAGCCAGCGTGGTCGTAGGAATGCGAATGAGACGAACACCCCGGTGGGCCGTCGCCGCCGCCAGACCCACCATGTCCAGCAAGGCCCCGCCGCCCACCACCGCGACGTAATTGTGCCGATCGATGTGATGTCGGTGAATGAGTTCCAGGATCTCCACCACACGGGACCAGTCGTTCTTCACGACTTCCCCGCCGGTGACCCGAACCGGGGGGCAAACGAGTTGAAGCCTCTGCGGATGGGCTTCGAAATAGGCCTCTATCTCCAGGGCCAATTCCGGACGGGCTGCCGCCAGAGCCTCCTCCAGCACCAGCAACACCTTCACCCGAGCTGCGGCTGGCTGGGGGTGAGCGCCCACCAGCACCGACGCCAGCACGGGGTTGTCCCGGGCAAAAACGCGGTCGGTGAAATGGAGCTGATGCCGGTAATTAACCGAGATGACACGTTCGACAACGGACATTAGGTGCGCAGAGCGTGCGGTTCCGACGTCGCAGCGCGAGAATTATTTACATTCAGTGATACCAACTTACTCGGATCCACTGGGTTGCCCATTGCCTTCAGCGAACTCTGCGCCTACATCGGCGCATGCGCTTCACCCGTTTTTTTCACGCCTGGTTGATGAGTGTTGAGCTCCTGTGCGCTCAACTCTGGGCTGCGCCCCCCACCCAACCCGTCACGTTATGGCCTGAGTCAGCTCCCGGCGACGGCGCCCCGAAGGAAACCGAACGCGACCTCACCAAGCCGGGCGAAGGTCTGGTGGCAGGACGCGGCATCATCCGCTTGGGAAACGTCTGGAGCCCCACCTTGACCGTCTACAAACCTTCCCCCAACCAAGATACCGGAGCCTCGGTGCTGGTTTGTCCGGGAGGTGGCTACCACATCCTAGCGCTGGATCTAGAGGGCACTGAAGTGTGTCAGTGGCTCAATTCGATTGGAGTGACCGGTGTCCTGCTCAAATACCGGGTACCGAGCCGCGAGGGGCGTGAAAAGCACGCAGCCGCCCTTCAGGATGCCCAGCGCGCCTTGGGTTTAATGCGACAGAACGCCGACAGTTGGGGCTTGGATCCCCGGCAAATGGGGGTCCTAGGATTCTCAGCCGGAGGACACCTCGCGGCCGCCTTGAGTAACAACTATAACACTCGAAGCTATCCCCCGGTGGATGCGGCCGATCAGAAATCCTGTCGTCCAGACTTCACGATCCTGGTTTACCCGGCGTATCTGACCCAACCCGACAAGGCCGACGCCGTGGCTCCCGAATTACCGATTTCCACCAACACACCCCCGACCTGGACAGTGATCACCCAAGACGACCCGGTGCGGGTGGAAAACGCCCTCGGCTACCTTGCGGCCCTCCAACGCAACAAGGTGCCGGTCGAATTCCACCTCTTTCCCAAGGGCGGCCACGGCTACGGCCTACGCCGGACCGAGGTCCCCGTGACCCGTTGGACCGACTCGGCTACCGAGTGGCTGCAGCAGACTGTCCTTCGGAAACGGTGACGGACTGGAGCGAAAACACCCAAGTAAGCCTCCCTCTCTCAGCATCTCGGGGATGCGAATAAAGCGCAGGCGACAACTTGTGGGCTCTGCCGTACCTTCCGCGCCCGATCCATGTCGGATTCCTCCGCTTCCATCTCTGTCCGAGTGCTGACCCGTCTAGCGCAGGTGATTTACCGGCGCCATTCTTGGTTCGTCGCACCGCAACTTCTCCTCGCAGCCATTTGCGTCTGGTACACCGTCGCTCGACTGGAATTCAGTGTGGACCGGAACGACCTCGTCGGATCCGACCAGGGATATCATCGGAACTTCCTGGAAATGAAACGCGAGTTTCCGAGTCAGGACGATCTGGTCGCCATCGTAGAAAGCGATCACCCGGAGAAGAACCGTCAGTTTGTGGAACGACTGGGAGCCCGCCTCGATCGGGAATCGACCCAAGCTTCGCCCACCAACCTTTTCACCGATGTTTTCTACAAGGGCGACCTGCCCCTGATGGGGCGCAAGGCGTTGCTCTTTGTGCCGGAGGGCGACTTGAAAGAAATGCTGAAGGCCCTCCGCAGCTTCAGACCCTTCATCGAACAATTCTCGAGGGCGACCAACCTGACGGAGGTCTTCCATCAGGTCAGCGTGCAAATCCGCTCGGCTGACCGATCCACCAATGCGTCCAATGAATCCCTAATCGGAGCGCTTCCGGCCCTAGAACGCATCGTACAACGGTGCCGTGAAAGCATGGGACGCCCGGGAGTCCCGCCCTCGCCCGGAGTAGACGCCCTCTTTGGGGCCGGGCCTGAGGCGGAACGAGCCAAGTACGTCACCTTCGACCGGGGGCGTTTATATTTGGTCAATGCCAAGGCGCGCCTAGCCACGCTCGAGGAAATCCCCACGACCTCCCAAAACTTCTGGGAACGATGGCTGGGACGGACCCATACCAAGACACCTCAGGAACTGGAGGCCGATCTTAAGTGGCGGCAGGGAGAGTTGAACGAGGAGGCTGTCCACCGCTTCCGCGCATTAATCGCTGAGACGTCCCAGGAAGTGTCCGGAGTCAATGTGGGGCTGACTGGAGAGCCCGTGCTCGAGGTCGATGAAATGCAGCAATCCACCAAGGATTCTACCTGGGCCACTCTCCTCTCACTGATCCTGTGCGGCCTGTTATTCTTGATTGGCTACAATCATCGGGGACGCCCTCAAAAGACCGTCGTTTCGTTGCTCGTTGGGCTGTGCTACACGATGGGGTACACAACCTTGGCGGTGGGCCATCTCAACATCCTGACCATCACCTTTGCGCCCATGCTCATCGGCTTGGCCATCGACTTTGGTGTCCATCTCATCAGCCGCTTTGAGGAAGAACTCAAGCAAGGCGAAACTGCATTCACCGCCATCAGCCGAGCGGTGGTCAATACCGGACAGGGCATCTTCACTGGCTGCTTCACTACGGCAGGAGCCTTCTTCGCCATGTGCCTGACGGATTTCCGCGGCATCCAAGAAATGGGCATCATCACCGGCGGTGGCATGCTGATTTGTCTGGTCCCGATGATGACCTTGTTGCCGGCGCTGTTGCTGCGGGAAAAAGGCCTGAGGCACGATGACTACGATCCTAGGCCCGCCGCGCTGAATACTAACATTCCGATGGCACCCGACTGGCGGGAGCGGACCGAACGCTTCTGGCTCGAACGCCCCTGGTGGGTCCTCGGTGCCGGAGTGGGCATTAGCGCGATCTGCGCCCTCTATGCCTTGCGGGTGTCCTTCGACTACAATCTGCTGAACATGCAGAGCGACGGGCTTTCTTCGGTGATTTTCGAAAAGAAATTGGTGGAAGCGGCCCGGGTGCGCAAGAACGGGGCTTCCGATGAACGGGCACAGGGCGTGTTGTTTGGAGCCGTGATGGTTCCCACCGTTGCCGAGGTGCCTGCGATCGAGGCCAAACTGAAGGCTCTGCCGACCGTCGCCGGGGTGGACTCGATGGGCCACTACCTGAACCAGGACGCCACCGGGCAATTGAAGCTCATCCGTGAAATCCGGGCGGAAACCCGGACGATCCACTTCCCCGAAGTGGCCGACGGTCCAATGGACCTCAACAGCTTCAGTCAACGCCTCTGGGGACTCCAAGGCCTTCTAGCGCTGGCGGCCGATGAGGTGCGCAAGTCCGCTCCGGAAGAAAAGGAACTCCTCAAGAATCTCGGGTCACTGCGTGTGACTATTTCAGAATTGCGCTCAGCCATGTTCCGGGGCGACCGGGAGGCCAATGCCCGCCAATTGGGTCATTTCCAGTACGCGCTTTTCCGCGATATCCGAGACACCTTTGACACTTTGCAGCAGCAGGATGATTCCAGCGGGCTCAAGGAGTCCGACTTGCCGCTAGTTCTTCGCAACCGATTCATTGGGATCACCGGCAAACAACTACTTCTCGTCTATCCCAAGGAGGATGTCTGGGAGCGACGGGCTCAGGAAACCTTTGTCCGGGAAATCAGCGCGGTGGTTCCAACGGCCACGGGAACCCCCGTCCAACTCTACTACTACACCGAATTGCTCAAGGTTTCCTACATGGAGGCGGCCGGATGGGCACTGGGCGCCATTGTCCTATTGGTTTTCATCCACTTCCGTTCACCCACTCGGGTAGCGCTGTCGCTGCTACCGGTCGCCATCGGGGCACTCTGGATGGTGGGCTTCATGGGAATGACGGGGATCCCGTTCAATCCCGCCAATATCATGACACTCCCGCTGGTCATCGGAATTGGCGTTACCAATGGTATTCATATCCTGAACCGATTCGCCGAAGAGCGGACCCCCGCCATTCTTGGCAAGAGCACCGGCAAGGCAGTGCTGATCTCAGGCCTGACCACCATCGCCGGATTCGGCAGCCTGATCATCGCCGACCACCGGGGTATTCGTAGTTTGGGCTGGGTGATGGCCGTGGGAACAGCGACGTGCATGATCGCGGCAATGACCCTGTTACCTGCGTTGTTGACGCTTCAGGAACGATTCACCCGCCCAAAGAATTGGGGAGCTCCCTAGAACTGACTCACTGAGTCGGTCCCAAGGGCTCCCCTGTACTTTCCTCGAAGCAGAATATCCGCCACTTTCTCGGCAGCCTTTCAGGCCGCGGTTCAGGCCGCGGTTCAGGCCGCCGTTTAGGCTTCTGCCATCGCCTCGCGGGCTAGAAACCGTTCGCGGAGCTTACGCAAGGCGGCAGCCTCCAACTGACGGATCCGCTCACGGGTGAGGCCAAAATCGACCCCGATCTGCT
>JAPLUF010000145.1 GCA_026397755.1 Verrucomicrobiota bacterium | reverse complement strand
TGCGTGGCGATTCCCCTCAACTGGGGTTGGCAACGGGTTCAGGTCCACAGACATGGTACGATGGCCCGAACGGCTGCCGAGTTGTCGGTCGCTGCCGCGATGCCGGGGGTGGCTGTCCTGCAGGATTTTGAGGCGGTCCAACTGTTGGAGACCCGCTCCGCCCCCGATGATGTGACGCTCATGCAGGCCCTCCGCGAAGACGCTCCATGAGACGGCTCCAAGAGATTCTTTTACAGTTGCCCACGGAAGTTCTCGTTGGGGTGTCTATGGGCTACGCCTCCTTCAGTCGACTCTTCCGAAGCGGAGGTCTTGGGGTAATGGGGTTTCTGGTGGGTCTTTCTGTGTGGGTTCCTTTAGTATTAGGGCAGTCTCTGGTTCCTCAATCCGATCCCGGGCAGGCGCTTCTTCAGCAAGCGGCTCGTCGTTCGTATATTCGCGAGACGAAAGCCGATCCTTCGGTTCCCCATCCTTTTGGGGTATCGAAAACACCTCAGGTTCGATCGGGTCCACCCCTGCCTCAACAGGCTACCTTGCCTCCGGTGCCCAAAGTTCGGACCCCCACTGACCGTTTCCGGGAACTCTTGGCTGCCAACCTAGAACAACGGGAGACCTTGTTGTCGCGAAAGACTCCCGCGGCCCGGACGCTCATCGAGGCCAAGCTTCGGGAGTTCGGAGCTCTCCGCCCAGACGAGCGTGAGATTCGTCTGCGTTTGGCTCAGTTTCAGGATTCTTTGCGAACCCTTCTGCCAATGCCCCCAACAGAGCGAGGTCCCTTGATGGCCGTGGTTCCTGAGGAAGACCTTCCCTGGATCGAGGAGCGCTTGGCTGCCTGGGATTTGCTCCCCGAGGCCGAGCGGCGCGATGTCCTCGAAAGTGAGCGACGCCTGTCGTGGTTCGTTCGCCAAGCCGAGGTGTACTCGGATCGCCAGCGCGTCGAAGCCTATATGGCCACTCTGTCACCGTCCGCCCAGCAGGTGGCCCGGGAGCAGATGGAGAGATGGTTGGCTCTGCCTTTGGCGGAACGCAGTAAAAAGGCGGCTGCCTTTTCGCGGTTCTTTGACCTCACGGTCGCCGAGCGTCAGGCCGCCTTGGGTACCCTGTCTCAAACTGAGCGTCATCAAATGGAACGGGCTTTGAGCGACTTTGCCGCCCTGACACCCGATGCTCGAGAGCGGTGTGTGCGTGGGTTCCAGAAATTCGAGGCCCTGAGCCCGACCGACCGGGAGCAGTTCCTGCGGAGGGCGGAGCGCTGGAAGGCCATGAGTCCCAACGATCGCGCCGCCTGGCGTCGTTTGGTCGAAAAAGCCCTCACTTCGCCTCGGAAGCCGCCGTTCCCCGCCGAAGAGACGATGCTGGCTTCCCCTCCTCGGTGACCCCTGGGTGGCCGAAAACCCAACCTCACCCAAGCACCTCCGAGGTAGGGCGATTTCTCCGAAAGCGCCACGTCCGCAGACACGGACCGCCATTCCCTAAACGGGTTCTCGGGTCCGCTGTCGCCACGGAATGCCGCAATTGGATTGCGGTTTTCCTCGGACTGGAGTCGGGTTCAGCACTATGGACGATGAACCTCCATCCTCCGCCGCAAAACCTCCGTTACTTTCTGGATATTCCGGACAAGCGCGGTCTCCGGTGACGGTGGCACCGCCCCCGAAGAAGAAGAAGGGGCTCTGGGGCACGATCGCTCTGCTGGTGGCAACCGTGTTCCAGTTCGGTTCGAAGCTCTTGCTTCTCATGCCGTTCCTGAAGTTCCTACCGGTTTTCCTCAAGACGGGCGGTACGATGATCCTGAGCGTGGGAGCCTATGCCCTCTTGTGGGGGTGGAAGTTTGCCTTGGGTTTCGTGGTGCTAATTTTTGTGCATGAATTGGGGCATTTGGTGGCGGCCCGCAGTCAGGGACTCCGGGTCGGTGCGCCGGTTTTCATTCCCTTCATGGGTGCTTTCATTGCGCTCAAGGATGTCCCTCGGAATGCGTGGATCGAGGCGGTGGTGGGCATCGGTGGACCTATTTTTGGAACGATCGGCGCGGGTATTTGCTACATGATCTACGTGGCGACGGGCGATCCCTTTTGGTCGGCCCTGGCCTACTCGGGCTTTATGCTTAACTTGTTCAATTTGGCTCCGGTTGGTTTCTTGGATGGAGGCCGGATTGTTACTGCGCTGTCTCCTTGGCTGTGGGTGGCGGGCTATGCCCTAATGATTGCCTACCTGGTTTATGAGGCGATGACGCGGGGCTGGATTAGCCCAATTCTACTCATGGTGCTGGTCATGGGTTTGCCTCGATTGTTCTCCCTCTTCCGGGCGCGGGATGAGGAGTCGCGGCGTTTCTTTGAAGTCGAGCCTCAGCAACGTTGGACCGTCGGCATCGCCTACTTTGGCTTGATCGCGCTGCTGGCCTTGGGAATGACCCTCAGTCATGTGCCCTCCTGAGCGCGCTGAAAAAGAGGGCTCTTGGAAAAGCCTGCCCGTCACCCGGGGTTGCTTTGTCTGTGGGATCGACAATCCCGCTGGGCTTGGGTTGACCCTTCTCAGCGATGGTCGCGGCGTGGAGGTCTCCGTTCAGTTCCGGGATGAACACTGTGGGTTCACCGGCGTGGTGCATGGCGGGTTGCTCTCTACGGTGTTGGACGAGGTGATGGCCTGGGTCATTGGTGTGAATACTCGCTCGTTCGCCTTTGCGGCCGAGTTGAACGTGCGGTTCCTGCGATCGGTGTCCCCCGGAGTCCCGCTGAAGGTCCGCGCCGAACTGACAGCCAATCGTCGAGGGCGACTTTTCCTGACACGCGGGGATGTCTTGGGGCCCGATGGTGTTGTTTATGTCGAGGCCACCGGCAAGTTTCTGCCCATTCCCTCGGAACGGCAGTTAGCGATGCTGGCGGACTTTGTGGGGGACCCATCGCCCTGGATTGCGAAGCCGGCGGTCTGATCGGAGTGCTTGGAATTTAAGATTCCAGCGGGGTCATCCGCGACAGCGATCGATGAGGGCAGGGAGCAAATTTTCTACCCGGGCTACTTCCTCTTCGGTGGATTCTCGGCCGAGCGAGAAACGGACTAGGGCCTTGGCGCGAGACTCAGGCACGCCCATGGCTCGGAGCACGTGGCTGGGTTCGACAGATCCGGCCGTGCACGCGGAACCGCTGGAGGCGCAAACGCCCTCCAGATCCAGATTGGCCAAGAGGGAGATGCTGTCAGTGCCTTCGACCGAAAAAGCCAGGGTATTGGGCAGGCGATTTTCTGGACATCCGTGGCGTTCGACGCCGGGAAGGGAAGTCACGGTCCGGGCCAGACGTTCGGTCCAGCCCCTCAATGAATCCGTCGGGAAAACCGGGTTAAGAACTAGGGTTTCGAAGGCGCTCACCAGACCAGCTACGGCGGTCAGGTTTTCAGTGCCACCGCGTCGTTCGTTTTCTTGGGCTCCGCCGTGTTGCGTGGGATGTGGGAGCAGGGGAGAGCGGATGAACAGCGCACCGGCCCCCTTGGGCCCGTGGAATTTGTGGGCGCAGACGGATACTAGGTCGGCCTCGAATTGGTCGATGCGCTCGAAGGGCAGTTTTCCGAAGGCTTGGACGGCGTCAGTGTGGAAGATCACGCCGCGTTCGCGGCACAAGCGACCGATCTCGGCCACGGGTTGAAGGGTGCCGGTCTCGTTGTTGGCAGCCATGATGGACACCAGTGCGGTGTCGGGGCGAAGGGCTTGGGCCACGGCCTCAGGGGAGACGCGGCCGTGGTGATCCACCGGCAACAGTGTGAGGGTGAACCCTTCGTGGGCTTCGAGGTGTTTCAACGCGTGCAGCACCGCGTGATGCTCCACGGGCGAGACCACCAGGTGACGGTAGCCTTGGGACCCTCGGAGGCGGGCTGTTCCTAGGACGGCCAGGTTGTTGGATTCGGTTCCGCCACTGGTGAAAATCACTTCGCTGGGCCTGCATTTCCAGGCTCCGGCTAATCGGTAGCGGAATTCGTCCAAAGCCGCCCGGGCTCGGCGTCCGACGGCGTGAACGCTGGAGGGGTTGCCCCAAACGTTCTCTAGGTACGGTTCCATCGCCTGCCGGACTTGGTGGTCCAGAGGCGTGGTGGCGTTGTAGTCCCAATAGATGGGATTCACTCGGGGGAGAAAGGGGCGACGGGGAGTTTTGCGCGGCCGGGCCGCAAATCCTCAGAAGGTGCGGATCTTAATGTTGCGGAACCAAACGTCGTCGCCGTGATCTTGCAGGCAGATGTGACCACTCGAATTTTTGGCGAAGCCGGGCATGTCTTTGAATTTGGATTCGGAGATGAGCTTTTGGGTCTCGGAGCCGCCCCATTGGTACTCGACGACTTTCTTTTTGTTGAGCCAGTGCTCGGCATGGTTGCCTTTGATCACAATGCGGGCCTTGTTCCATTCGCCCACGGG